>JAOZLU010000006.1:0-22319 GCA_029934695.1 Desulfobacterales bacterium
AGAGTACTCCTGGGCTGATGCCGTCGCTCCCCGCACGGGGGGCGTGGATTGAAACGGGTGATGAGGAAGATCCGCAGCGTCAGGCGGAACGTCGCTCCCCGCACGGGGGGCGTGGATTGAAACCACTTTTAACGCCATGTGATCTGGGCATCATTGCGAAGCGGCAGGCGCTGATATTTGTATTTCGGAATACCGATCATCATGGCTCCGAAACTGGCATTTCCTTTGGGAAGTCCGAGGGCCTCCTGCATGGGAGGCCACGAGGTGGCCGCGATGTTAAAATATCCGCCCCAGCACGCGCCCAGACCAAGGGGAGCCGCAGCCAGTTCAAGATAGGACATGGCTATGGTGCAGGCTGCCGGTGCGGTGCGATCCTCTTCTTTGGCATGGGCCACGATGATGTGCGGCGCACCGCGGCAGATGCCGTCAATGCCTTGGTCCCAAGCTTTGATAACGCGGTCCATGTGATATGCTTTCGCCATATCAGGCTGTTCTCTGAGCATATATCGCATCCAGTCCGCAACCATGCCGGCCAGCTTCTGCACTTCTCTGCTGTCGTATATGACGAGCCATCTGACTGGCTGAAGATTATGCCCGGAGGGAGCAAAACGGGCAATGTCTATCAGCTTGGTGATGGTCTCCCGGTCTGCTGGTTTGTCCTTATATACCCGGACAGATCTTCGGGCGCGCAGGAAGTGTTCGGCCTGTTCGGCACTCAGGGCCAGTTCTTTCCGAACGGGCGGACACTGCTCCGAGGGCATGGTTTTCAGAGATAATGCCCCGTGGGGACATACTGCCACGCAATGACCGCAATTGAGGCACAGTTCATCAGCTTCCTCAATGGGCGCGGGGACCTCCTTGCCCTTCTGTTCTATGATCCCCACGGGACACGAGGCAGCGCATATCCCATCATGTTTGCATTTCTCATTGTTTACCGTAAACAAACTCATCTTTCCCTCCTCTCCTCTGTTTCAAGTTTCAAGTTTCCAGCTCTCCAGTTCCATATCATCCAAATTTTAATTTTGCAACTCCGCAATTCGACGAATACAAAATTTGCCGGGGATCCCAAAATGCTCACTCATGCGTCTATTCGTTTTCAGAAACTGCCTATCCTGAATGTAGGTCTTCTTACACCCAGTATGCCGGAATGTCAAGCTGTTTTCTATATAAAGAATGTTATAAAAAAAATAATCTGGAACTCCTGCCCGTCCTTGACAGACAGAGTTTTCTGCTTTAATTTTGGTTATATTTTATGTCTGTTTCCGAATACGCCGCCGGAAGCCGCGCTTGGAAAAGACCCTTCGGCCATGGAAAAGGCAAGACAGTTCGGCCGCAAACCTGTGAACACCTGTGCTAAAATTTCAGCACTCCCGCGGCCAAATATGTCAACATTTTTGATCTGCTGAACGTCATAAATGGAAAATTATATTGTTGCCCATGAAGATTCTGATAAAAGCTGTGTATATATAAAATATAATATTAAGACAAGGCAGGAAATGTTATTGCACTGTTGATAAAAAATCAGTATGAAAGATACGACAATTAACAATTGCTATTTCCACCATAATTTTGGGAATAATCTTTTTGAGATTGTTTTTGCTGCCAAAAATCTGTTTTGACGCTTCAAAATGCTGAAGCAACGCTTTGGCAGGGAGAAATATGATGAAACACCTTTTTAACGCCTGCATCTTTTGCAACCGGATGCATCAGTTCCTTCTGCTTTCTGTGGCCTGGACTCTGATTCCCTTTGTGTCACTTTGCCGGGCAGATCAGACATCTCCGGCTGAGGACTTTCCAGTTGACTTTACAGCCCTCAGCTTGGAAGAATTGAAAAATGTTGAAATTATTTCGGTGTCAAAAAAACCGGAAAAAATTTCCCTGACACCTGCTGCCGTGTTCGTAATCACTCAGGAGGACATCCGGCGTTCCGGTGTGACCACCATCCCGGATGCCCTTCGCCTTGCACCCGGGGTGCAGGTCGCCCGCATGGATACTCATAAATGGGCCATCAGTGTGCGCGGTTTTAACGAACTTTATGCCAACAAGTTGCTGGTGATGATTGACGGTCGCAGCGTCTATTCCCCGATTTTTTCCGGCGTGTTATGGGATGTGCAGAACACACTGCTGGCGGATATCGAGCGTATTGAGGTCATCCGGGGGCCCGGTTCCACCCTGTGGGGAGCCAATGCGGTCAACGGAGTGATTAATATCATCACCAAGAATGCAAAAGATACTCAGGGCGGCTTGGCCACCGCTGGCAACGGAACCAGGGAACACGCCTTTGGGAGTGTGCGGTATGGTGACATCCTGGGAGAAGTTGCCCACTATCGGATTTATGCAAAATATTTTCAGAGAGATCAGCTTGATGATTCAGTCAGAGACGAGTCGGCAGTCATAAACGATGATTCTGAAGAAGTTTGGGACATAGATAATATGTCAGCAGACCACTGGAACGGATTTCGCGGGGGATTCCGGATGGACTGGGAACCGGCAGCCTCGGATGCCCTCTGTCTGCAAGGTGAAGCCTACATAAACGGGGATGACATTGAGGAATATCCGATATTCGGGGATTCAGGTGCTCCTGACGGCAAAATTTCCAGAAATGAAGGGGGACACTTTCTGGCCCGATGGCGTCACACTCTTTCGGAAACATCTGAAACAGCGTTTCAAATGTATTATGACCGAACAAAACGCGACTCACCAGAAGCGAAATATGAAGTAAATACATTTGACTTTGATTTCCAGCATCACTTTGTCGGAGGGAAACGTCATGAAATTACATGGGGACTGGGGTACCGTTTTATCAGCGATAGGATTGACGATTTCTCCTTTAATTTCTATCCCGTTGTTTTTGATCCCGACTCCCGGGACCAATCCCTGTTCAGCGCTTTTGTCCAGGATCAGATGGATATCATTGAGGATCGCCTGAGCCTGACCCTCGGATCAAAGTTTGAACATAATGAATTCACTGGCTATGAAGTGCAGCCCGCCGTCCGGATATTGTGGACGCCCGGGGAACGCCATTCCGTCTGGGGCGCAGTTTCACGGGCAGTCCGTGCCCCAGCCCGTTCTGATCACGATGGGAGCATTCCTGTGCAGATTCGCAGACCCTCATCAGAAGGTGATTACGGTGAAGGGACGATTGTCATAGACACAGAATCAGGGAGTGACGATTTTGATTCTGAAGAGGTTGTTGCTTATGAGATCGGTTATCGTCTGTGTCTCACAGACAGAATATGGGTGGATATAGCAATTTTTTATAATGAATACAAAGGATTGGAGACTATGGAAGCATACATTCTCAGCGATTCTGAAGAGATGGAATCGTCAAGAGATACCAGGTCGTTTAACGCGGAAATATCAGGAATGCAGAACTGGGATACGGCCTCTCATATCAACCAGTTTTATTCGGAAAACAGGATGAAGGGTTGCACCTACGGTTTTGAGATGACTGCGGACTGGAAAGTCAGGAACTGGTGGCGGCTCAGTTCCATGTATTCTTATCTGCAAATGCAGATGCGCCTGACCAACAGCACGGACACCAAAAGTAAATCAAAAATTGAGGGTAGCAGCCCCCGCCATCAGTTCTCAGCGCGTTCCACCATGAATATCACAAAAAAGCTTGAACTTGACCTGTGGCTGCGCTATGTTGACAACTTACCAGCGAGGCATATTCCAAGTTATACCACTTTGGATACCCGCCTGAGTTGGAGGCCGGTCAAAACCCTTGAATTGTCACTGATCGGACAGGACCTCCTCGACTCCCATCCTGAATTTTCTGCCCATGAGGTGGAACGCAGTGCCTATTTCAAAGTGACGTGGAAATTTTGAAGCCCCGTGACGCTCGGTTCGGATTGGCAAATCCGAACCCCCATCTGCCGGATTTGGCAATCCGGCAGGAGCATTTTGTTCTGCCCTGCCTGTGATGCCCGGTTCGGACTGGCAAGTCCGAACCCCGTCTGCCGGATTTGGCAATCCGGCAGGAGCGGGTTGATAAAAGATTTAATGACAAGCAATCTGTGCTTAATCAGATAGTAAGGTGTAATAATGAATGAAGAGCATGTTATAAAAAAAACTTGTAAAACGCTTTTTCCAATGGGGTTTGGCGTAAAAAAAACAGAAGACAGAATTATTATTTTGGATTTTGTCAATCAGATTGATGATAAAAACTATGAAATTTTTTCTTCTTTGGCGATGTCCGAAATAAAAGCAAAAGAGCTTATGGACGCATTAGACAGAGCAATAAATGAGGAGGAAAGAGAAAATGATAAAGACGATGATGTCAAGAGAAGATAGCCTGTCAATATCATCCGTTAAGACTGTTACCGAATATCCAAGACTTCCTGGTAAAAGAGGAAAATTTCCTTGGCATATTGGTAGTCCTGAAGAGGTGATAAATCCCGTTCAGCCCTCCGAATATCAGGGCGCATCACCACTTGTGCAGGGCTGTCGGAATCTTTTTCTGTTTGAAGATAAGACTGTCCCATCAAAGTTTGAACAGAAATCAGAAGATATTTCGATAAAAGATATCCGTAATTCTTTGAAGACTATATCGGATATCAATGATCTGATAAATTTTGGGAAAGGAGTATTCCCCAAATCTGAACAGTACCTGTTTGAACTTGCGACAGAAGCAATAGAAGACTTTTATCCGGAAGAAGAAGGCGATGAAATTTCTGTTGAATCGCTTAAAGGGATGCTGCTTTTCCTTTATTCACTAAAAAGGTTCAAAGAACCTGAAATCTCAATAAGTGAAACAGGTGTGTTCTATGTTGACTGGGAAGAAGAAGTAAATAACTCGTTGACCGTGAGATTTAAAGACGATTTTTTCCTGGAATATTCGCTTTTTCAACCCAGTGTTCATACTGACAAATGGAATATAAGAAACGGGAAGGTGCATATATTGGATTTTAAAGACGATCTTTTAAAATTGGATATAAAACTGCATAGAGAGATATAATGGAAGATAAAGAGATTGCTGAGGGAAATATCACCCGATACTGCAAGCCGTCCAGAATCCGCAAGAAGAGCCGGAAACCTTTTCCTGCTGCCTTTGAATTACGCGAAGGTGAACGCTATTTATCGGCTTATCTGCTTGAATATTTTAAGAATAGCTGTGAAAAAGAAAATATGAAAGCCGTTAAAAAGTATATGGAAGAAATAAAACATTTTTCATTTAGAAAAAATGAGGGCTTTGCGGTTCTCAATATTGAACACACAAGGCAATATATGATTAACGCATCTCAGAATGTTCGTTTCAAAGAAAAAAAACTCCCGCACTGTGGCATTCTTTTTTATGGAGATGATCTGACCATTTCCAAATTATTAGCCCAATGTGTTCATGCACTTTACTTGGTTAAAGATTTGGAGAATGAAGAATAACAGATGCCCCGTAATGCCCGGTTCGGACTGGCAAGTCCGAACCCGTCTGCCGGATTTGTCAATCCGGCAGGAGCATTTTGTTCTGCTGTGACGCCCGGTTCGGACTGGCAAATCCGAACCCCTACAGTTTGCAAACATCTGACATCAAACATCAAACATCAAACATTTATTTTGGAGAATGCCGGATGAAAGACAAACCCGAAACCGGAAATTGGAAACTGGAACTGTTTCGGCTCCTGATTTTAAATTTTGAATGCCTGATTTTGAATATCAGGTTTCAACTGACGGGCATGATGGTGTTGTATCTTATAATATTCAATGTGTCCAATGTGCATGCCCAACAACATCTGTCAGGTCCGGAGTATCGCGTTAAGGCGGGCTTTATCTATCACTTTACAAGATTCACCAAATGGCCCCAGGCCGCGTTCAGGGATACCGGCAATTCTATCATTCTTTGCATTGCATCTTATAATCCCCTTATTGACACGGCATCTTCCCTGGGAAATAAAATTACCAAAAAGGGGAAAAATGAAATTTTTTTCTCCTTGCAGGATAAAATTGTTCAGGATGGGAAAAGTGACATTTTTCTCTCCTTAAACAATAAAATTGTCAGGAAAAGGAAACTGAAAGTAGTAAGATGCAGTAATGAGAAAGAAACAGGAAACTGTCATATTCTTTTTGTTCCTTCAATGGACAAAAATTTCACCCGGAAAATATTAAGTTCCGTAAAGAATCGGAGCGTATTAACTGTGGGGGAAATGGAGGGTTTCATTCAGATGGGCGGAATTATCAATTTTTTCAAAGAGAAAAAAAGGCTTCAGTTTGAAGTCAACATGGATGCACTCAGGCGATCCGGATTGAAACTGAGTTCACAACTTCTCAGGTCGGCAAAAAATTGCCGGATGGAGTAAACAACATATGCAAATATTTCAAACGCTTTCTATTCAACGCAAACTTGTGCTGATCATCATGCTCACCAGCGGAGTCGCCCTGTTGCTGGCTTCTGTGGCTTTTGTGGTCAGAGATGTCATCATATATCGTCATTCTATGGTCTCCAGTCTTTCCAGTCTCACACAGGTGATCGGGATGAACAGTGAGGGCGCGCTGATTTTCGATGATCACTATACTGCAAAAAATAACCTCGCAGCATTACACGCCATGCCTTACGTCTATTCTGCCTGTATTTACGACAGAAACGGAGAGGTGTTTGCCTCGTATGCCCGCGCTGACGTGGACAAGAATATGCCTCCGCCCGACCATCAGGAATCCGGCCATTATTTTGACAAGTCCGGATATAATAATTACCTGTTTCTGTTTGAGCCGATTCTTTCTGAAAATAAAACCATCGGAACGGTTTTCATCCAATATGACTTGGCAGAGATGCTTTCTAAAATGAAAGAGGCCGGCTTCATCTTTGTTGTCATCATGCTGCTGACTTTTTTTGCGGCCTTTATGATGTCGAACAGGCTCCAGCGCATCATTTCCGATCCGATTTTGCACTTGGCCCAGATCACAAAAAACATTTCGGAGAAAAAAGATTATTCGATCCGATGTGCCTGGTATCCGCAGAAAAAGAAACCTTCATTCCTTAAAAAGCTCGCCTGTCACCCGCAGGAAAAGAAATATTCGCTCAGTGAAAAACGCTCCTGGTATCAGGATGAGATCGGAGTTCTTATTGACGGATTCAACGAGATGGTGGCTGAGATTCAGGCCCAGGAAAATGAACTGAGGCAGCATCGGGAAAATGAACTGAAACGACATGAGGAATGAAAGACAGAGGTGCTCAACCGTGTTGTTGAGCTGAAACTGGCCAACAGGGAACTGCGTCAGGCCAAAGAGATCGCTGAAAGCGCAAATCGGGCCAAAAGCGAATTTCTGGCCAATATGTCTCATGAAATCCGTACACCCATGAATGCGATATTGGGATTTACCGACTTGCTCCGTTCCCTTATTATGGAGAAAAAGCCGAAAAATTATCTTGAATCCATTCAGTCCAGCGGGAAAAATCTGCTGACACTGATCAACGATATCCTTGATCTTTCCAAAATTGAGGCTGGCAAAATGGAACTCCAATGCGAACCTGTGAATCTTTATTCCATTATTAATGAGATCAAACATATTTTTTCTTTGAAAATATCTGGAAAAGGTCTTGAATTTCTAATAGATATTGCTGAGGATATTCCCCAGGCCCTGCTTTTGGATGAGGTTCGTCTGCGGCAGATTCTGTTCAACCTGTTCGGCAATGCCATAAAATTTACTGAAAGCGGATATATCAGACTTTGTGCGAAAAAGAGCTATGTGCATAATGACAGAAGCAGCGTTGATCTGATTATGGCTGTTGAAGACACCGGCATCGGCATCTCTCCGGAATCTGAAGAAAAGATATTTGAAGCATTCAAACAGCAGGACAGTCAGAGTACCAGACAATATGGCGGCACCGGGTTGGGACTGGCAATCACAAAACGGCTGATTGAAATGATGAGAGGGACAATTTCTGTGAAAAGCGAAGTCGGCAAAGGGAGTATTTTTGAGATCGTCTTACATGACGTGTCTGTTTCCGCAACTCCTGCCATATCCGCAACCGAGGAAATTTTTGATCATAAAAATATTTTGTTTGAAGAGTCTTCGGTGCTGATCGTAGATGATATTGAAACCAATCGGGATTTGGTGAAAGCATTTTTTCAGGATACAAATATCAGGTCAGTTGAAGCTGAAAATGGCAAAAATGCCATCCTGCTTGCCAGACAGCACAGACCGGATGTGATTCTGATGGATATAAGAATGCCCGGCATGGACGGGTATGAAGCGACAAAGCGGATCAAGGAGGATGAGGAAATAAAGGACATACCGGTTGTCGCATTGACAGCTTCCGGGATGAAAGAGGATAAGGAAAAGATCATGCAGACCAAATTTGACGGATTTCTGATCAAACCCGTCAAAAGATCGGACTTGTTCCGTGAATTATCCAGGTTTATCAAGCATTCAAGAAAAGAGATGGATGAAAAAGACGGCGAAAAATCTGGAAAAAAAGGAGTAATGGAAGATATTCCGCCTGAAACCCTGGAAAAACTTCCTGAAATAATTGATACATTGGAAAATGAATTCATGCCGCAATGGGAAACTGCCCGTAACAATAACAGTATGGTTGATATCCAGGATTTTGGTGAGAAAGTGATATCCTTAGGCGAGGAGCATTCACTGGAAATTTTTCAGAAATTCGGGGAGGATCTGGTTTCGCATGTAAAAATTTTTGATATTGAGAATATAGGTGCAACTCTGGAATCTTATCCTAAGCTGATTGAAAAACTGAGGGAGTGCTGAAATGAAATTTTAGCACCCGAAAAGATTCAAACATTAAGGCGAGGAACAGCAATGACGGATCATAGCAAAATGTTCAAAATTTTGATTGTTGATGATGTGCCCAAAAATATCCAGTTGGCAGGGACGATTCTCCAGAAAGAAGGCTATAACATTTTTTTTGCCAACAACGGTGAAACAGCACTCAATCTTACCAAGACCAATGATTTCGATCTGATTCTTCTGGATATTATGATGCCGGAAATGGACGGATTTGAGGTTTGCGGGCAGTTAAAAAAGGATGCCAAAAACAGCGATATTCCTATTATATTTCTTACGGCAAAAAGCGATACGGAAAGCATGATAAAAGGGTTTGACACAGGTGCTGTGGATTATGTCACCAAGCCTTTTAATGAGAAAGAATTGCTGGCCAGAGTGAGGACACATCTGGAATTAAAAGACACCCGGCAAAATTTGCAGGAAGCCAATGCCACAAAGGACAAATTTTTTTCCATCATAGCGCATGATTTGAAAAATCCCTTTAACGCATTGCTCGGTTTGTCAAAATTATTGCTGACTAATTTTGACGCATTTGATGAGAAAAAAAAGAAACAGTTCATTGAAAACATCTTCCAGGCTTCCGAGCAGGGCTATAAACTCTTGGAAAACCTGCTGGACTGGTCAAGGGTGCAGATGGGCAAGATTAAGTGGAAACCTGACCATCTTGACATAAGCACATATTGTTTTGAAAATGTTTCATTGCTGGAGGCCAGTGCGAATAATAAAAAAATCAACTTGCACTCGGACATAAATACGGGCACACCAGTTTATGCGGATCCCAATATGGTGACCATGGTTATCCGGAATCTGATGTCAAATGCCATAAAGTTCACCCAGAAAGGCGGAGAAGTCAAAATCACATCCGAGACAAAGGGAAATTATGAGGAAATAACGGTTTCTGACACCGGCACCGGCATTAAACCCGAGGATATTGAAAAGCTTTTCAGAATAGATGTCCATCATTCCACACTCGGAACGGCAAAAGAAATGGGAACCGGATTGGGACTGATATTATGCAAAGAATTCGTAGAGAAAAACGGGGGAAAGATAAGGATTGAAAGCGAACCCGGAAGCGGGAGTCGTTTTAAATTCACATTGCCCGTAAAAGAAGGCGTGCAAAAATAAAGCAGAGCGGTTTTTTGCCTCCGGGGAAGAATCAGCAGACGATGTTGTCAGATACATTTATCAGCAGCCCCGGGAAGACCGTCTGAAACACGAAGGGGAGTGGAGAAAATGGGTCCTCACCAAAGAAAGGGCCGAGATTCAGGATAAGGTGGATGCTCTGCTCGGAGAAAAAACTGAATACGAGATTTATAAATATTAACCAAGCGGAAAGTGGGAAATGAGATATTTTCATTTCTCACCTCCCTTTTGAATGAAGCAAAGGTTGAATGATGTGAAAAAACTGTCTGAGTTTATATCGCTGTTATCTCCCGCAGATGTGTTGCACTTTCAGGATGTTCCCATAGACGGTATTGTCTGCCGTCCTGAAGACTCCCGGAAAGATGCACTGTATTGCGTCATTGATGAATTTCTCCAATACGGACACTGGGTTGAAGGGTTTGATTTGTTCGAGTCTCCGGACGCAAAGACGCTTCATGAAACACCTTTCCGCCATAAAGCCGCTCTGCTGCTTGAACGCCCGGTTCCCGATATTGTCCTGCCCCAAATGGTAATGCCGGATCCACGCAAGGGAATGGCACGCGCCGCGAAATATTTTTTTGACTCGCCAGATGAGCAGATGAAGATTGTCGGCGTAACCGGCACCAACGGCAAAACCACCACAAGCCACCTGATAAATCAGTGGCTCACCGCTTGTGGCGGACGATCTGCGGCTCTGGGGACATTGGGATTATACACAGGCGCAGAAAAATACGCTGAAACCATATATACCACCCCCCTGTCCCCGACCCTGTTTGAAACTCTGGGCGAATTGCGGAAGATCCGTGTAACAACACTGGCTGCGGAAATATCCTCCCATGCCCTGAAACTGGATCGCGTATTCGGTCTGAATGTGGATGTGGCCGTATTCACGAATCTGACCCGTGACCATCTGGATTTTCACGGAACCATGGAAGATTACCGGGCATCAAAAATAAAACTGTTCACGAATCTGAAATCCGACGATATCGCGGTGGTGAACAGAGATGATGCCATGGGAAGAGAACTCATCTCTCTTTCTCCCTGTCATGTCATTGATTACGGATGTTCTTCTGAAGCGACTCTGAACGCGGAGCAGGTCCGATGTCTTTCCAATGAAACCGCTTTCCGAGTCTGTTACCAAGATAAAAAATTGGAGATAAAGACATCGCTCGTTGGGGATTTTAATGTTTATAATGTGCTGGCAGCCATGGGCGCGTGTCTGGCCTTGGGGATTGACCCGGAGGAGCTGGCTTCAGCCAGTTCCTCTCTGAGCGGCGTTGCCGGAAGAATCGAAGCCGTGCCGTTGCCGGGAGATCGGGTGGGCATCGTGGATTACGCTCACACCCCGGATTCCCTCAAAAAAATTCTTCATGCAGTTCGGGCCACGGCTTCGGGTAGGGTCATTACTGTATTCGGCTGTGGCGGAGACCGGGATCGGGGGAAACGTCCCCTGATGGGCGAGGTTGCCGCACACCTCTCCGATCTGTGCGTGGTCACCTCTGACAATCCCCGCCGCGAGAATCCCGCGGCCATCATTGAAGAGATTCTCGAAGGAATGCCTGAACAGGGCGTGATCGTGGAACCGGAAAGGCGGGAAGCGATTCGCAAGGCTTATGAGATGAGCCGTGCAGGAGATGTCATCCTGGTGGCTGGCAAGGGACATGAACCCTATCAGATTATCGGCGACGAAAATTTTCCTTTTGATGATCGTGAGGAACTGAGGCGACTGAGGGAGGGATAGGAATCAGACCTCCGAGGTTTTTGAAATCTCGGAGGTCACGAATGCATATTCATTTAAAAAATCGTATGGCTGGCCGATTGGTTTCAGTTACACTGTTCGGAATTGGCTCATGATGGTAATTCCAAAATTGGGTAAACTTTTTGAGAGCAGAAACATTGCCATAACTCCTTATCGGATTTCGGATGAAGCATGGGATAAGCTGGAGAAGCAATTCCAAAAAGAGTAGTTTGGATATGTTCGGCAGGAAAGATTTTTTTGAAACAGCAAATTAACCCTCAACAAAAGAAAGGAGTTCTGAATTACGATGATATAAAACTTTTGCACAGGTAGCTGTTCAATATCTGCTCCGAAAATTCGCCATAGAGATAGAAAATTTCAGATTTGAAAATATTTTTGTCTGGCTTCAGGATGATCGCATTGATGAGATGATTATTGGCAGGGAGACCGTCTTTGATCTGTTTGACATAGAATTCAGACAGACAGAGGAAATCGGAAATCAGAACAGTGGTGTCACTCTACGGGCCTAAATCATGAAAGTTTATATTGACAGGGGAATAAAAATATGGCATTTTTCCTAATATTAGAGCTTTTAAGAAAATGTCTGTCGCTCCGGAGTGCAAAGCCTGCCCGGACAAGACTCACGACTCGCAAAACAAGTTTTGCACTCCGGACTGACAAACATTATGTTAAAAGCAACCCTGATTTTGACCATGAGGTACCTGAAAATATATGGCAGGTGATTACTCTTTCCTGCCCAGTTAAATTTTCTCTTGATTTTAATTGAAAAATCTGCTTATATTTATAATTTGACAACCGTAAGTTCTAATAACCTGCTGAAATTACTGAGACTGTCATTTTCCGGATCAGCGGTTCCCAATTGAACAGTTTCAGCATGTTGGGATTATTTCCAACTTTTCACTGTGACTTTTGACTGTCGAGTTTATAACATAATTGAAAGTTTGTACAGTAAGCAGTTTTCCATTTTACAAAGAGCATTTTACAAAGAAAGGTTGAACCATGGGGAAAAAAATTAAGCAGTTCATCGTATTGGCGATTGTATGCGGGATTATATATGGTCTGTTCAGCTATCATATCATCATCTTTACCGGTGATGAGAAAGCGATCAGAGCTTTGGAGAAATCCACCATGACGTTAAGCGATACTTTTATCAGCCTGGAAACAGGTTCATACAGCGGACTTGACAAGGTTCTGGGAAGGGGTACGCTGAGAGAAGACGGTCTTGGAGAGCTTCTTGTGGAAATGGAAGTCATCACCGATCAGGAGTTACGTAAATTGGAAGAGAAAATTGATTCAGGGGACTGAATCTGCTTTAATTCCAAAAAGTCAGAAGATAAATGTGCGTGTCTGCCTTTTCTCGTCAGTGAAAAGTTGAAAGTAACTCCGTAATTTTCTGAAATTATTGAATGGCACATTATCAGTTCGGAAAAATGTCTGTATCAGTGATTTCAATAAGTTATAAGAACTTATAACTGACGAGTGCCTTTTAAAGATAAGGAATATCCTGCAAGAATGTCGTTCAAACGCAAGCTCTTTTATAGTGCCGTCTCCATGGTGCTTTTCATTCTTGCCCTTTTTTTTATCCTGATCTGCCTTTATTTTTACATTCCCGTTTATGTAAATTCCGAACTGAAATCCTCAATTCCCCAGAAGACGGGAATTGAGGATTTCACCTGCAATGTCCGCAGCATCAGCTTCACCGGAGCGGATCTGGCCTCATTGCGAATCGGCGATGGTGAACATACTGCGCTCTCCGCAGAAACCGTTCGGATAGATTATTCTCTTCCGGGGCTTTACAGAAAGCACATAAAAAAAGTGGTGCTGAGCGGAATTGAACTGCGCTGCACAGTCAAAGATGGGAAATTTGCACTCCCCGGATTTGATTTGCAAAAATTTCTTAATCAGCTTCCGTCAGCACCTTCCTCGGCAGATGCGTCCCGGCCCTTTTCTGTCGGCAGTATTGAAATCCGCAACGCCGCGGTGATCTGCATAAGGGGAAAGAGAGGATTCAGACTTCCCGTTGAGTTTGAAATTGTTCCTGGAACCCCGGACTGGAAGATATTGAATTGTGCATTGCGCATTTACCCCCGGGGTCAGGAGATTCTTTTCATCATTAATATCCTTATGAATAAAAACGAGGTCCGTCTGAAATTTGACGCAGATGACATCCATCTTGAAAGATTCGCCGATTTCTCAAAACTGATTCCGGAACTCATTTTGTCAGGGGAAACAGATATAAAAGGAGATGCGGTGGTGCAACTCGACCCGTTTGAACTTTCAGTTGCCTCTGCACGCTGTGAATTTCGGGATAACGGAAGTGCTTATAAAAATTTTAAACTGGGGAAGAACGCCGATTATTTCCGAATGGAAATCCACGGGAATGGCGGGAAAGAATGGAGTGTTTCAGCGTCTCTGCCCCCTGTCCTCTGTCCTCTGCCCACTTCCTTTTCTCCCCTGCCTTTGGAAATTTCTGATTTGCGCTGCGATTTGAAAATAATGCAGAGTGTCATTGAAGGATCAGGAAATTTCAAGCTTGTTTTTCCCTATTTTTTTAAAGAGGGGAGATTTGAAATGCCGGACCCGCTTGAGACACACGGAAATTTTTTTGCAAATTTTGCAGAAAATGGGAAATGGGAATTCGGGGTTACGGTTTTGGACAGGTCTGTTTCTTTCCCGGCACAATGCAAATTCAGCATAAATCATTTCAATATTGTTTCAGGAATGCCGAAATTTGATATTTTCGGAAAAGGAGAACATGCCAAGGGTAAGGTGGGATACAGCCTGATTCTTTCTGATATAAGCGCAACAGCAGACACCACGGTTATCAGGATACCATCAGTGTCCGTGAGAGGCAATGCAAATTTCGGCGATGATTTCAATGCTGACGGCGTTGTGAAGGTTTCAGACGCAGGAGTTGCAAGCCCCGGACTGGATATAAGCGGCATTTATGGGACTGTTCCATTAAAATGGCCCTGTAAGGAACTCGGGCCTGAGGGAAAAATTTCTGTAAAAGCATTCCAATTGGAGGAACAGGACATCGGCTCTCTCAGAGGATCTGTTCAGCAGAATAAATCCGGTTTTGTTTTTAAAGGTGCGCATCACAGCAAATTCATTCCGGGGCTTACGCTTAATTTTACGGGAAAGCATCTTTTTGCTCCTGAAAACGGGAGAAAAGAAGAAGATCATAGAACTGAAATCCGCTTTGCTTCTCACCACACGATTGCTCCTGATATTGATCTGGAACGATTCTCGCCATACGCAGAGGGCATCATGCTGAACGGAGAACTGGAGATTAACGGCGAGTTTGTTTCCGGAAACAAAGGAATGCGGTGTTCGCTGAATTCATCGCTTAGTCATGCAAATCTCCTGTTCAGAGAAAAGGATGTTGCGGTTGAGGGGATTGATCTGTCCTTTTCCATGCCGGACCTGTTTCAGACGCACAGCGCACCCGGGCAGCAGTTCAGCTTCAGGAAAGCCTCATTCGGCGGATTCATCCTGAATGACGGGAGAATCGAATTTCAGATTGAATCGGACGGGTCGGTTTTTATTGAAAAGAGCAGCGTCAGATGGTGCAGGGGAAATGTCGGTTTTCAGGCATTGCGGATTTCACCCGGGATTGCGGATTACGATCTGATGTTGTACTGTGACCGTCTGAATCTTGCCATGATCCTGGAGCAGTTGGGCGCGGGAAATGCGAAAGGAGAGGGGACGGTGAACGGGAAGATACCGGTTCGCCTTAAAGACGGAAAAATAAGATTCAGTGATGCGTTTCTGTTCTCCACTCCCGGACAAGGCGGGACAATCCATTTGACAGGCGCGGAGATGCTCTTCGCGGGCATTCCCAAGAACACGTCCCAGTATGCCCAGATTGACCTGGCAAGGGAGGCACTGAAAAAATTTGATTATAAATGGGCAAAACTGAGCCTGACAACAGAGGGTGAGGATTTGAAAGTGGGACTGCAGTTTGACGGCAAACCTGCCAGACCGCTGCCTTTTGTTTATAAAAAGGAGATGGGAGGATTTGCCAGGGTTGAAGCAGGGAGCAAAGGCTCGCATTTCCAGGGGATACGCTTAGATGTCAATATGGGGCTTCCGCTTGATAAGATTTTGCTGTATAAGGATATTATGAAATAACACCAAACATCAAATATCAAGGCGTAAAAGGATAAAGGCTGTAATAAATTCGATAAAAGCCTTTCTGTCTCTCTACTTGCCACACCTTCCCATCCGGTCACTGAACAGTGGTGTGTTTCGTGGCGTTCGTCCCTGATAACAGCAGCGGGCATGGAATCAGCTACAGGGAAACTGGGCTGATGAAAAGAGTTGCCGATTATAATCCCCCATAATGAAGCGATTTTTTTGCCCTGCCATGCAGGGCAAAAAACCATTCCGCTCCGCTTCACTCTATGCTCTTTTCATGGCTTTTCTGCAATCAGTCATTTTCGGTTTTTTGCTTAATTGCAGGCAACGCATTGGATATCGCAGAAGCCAGGGTTTCAAATTCTTCTTCATGCTCATCAGCCCATTCGCCGAGACATACCACAACTGCTGACAACTTGACGGATTTCACAGACATAGTAAGTCTGGAAGGCATCAGGCCAGGATAGACGTCATCGTCAATTTTAAAGAATTCATAGACTTTTCGCTTTTTATACATAAGATTGTTGAAGGCCCACGCGTCAATTTCGACCAGCCGGAATGCCTTTTTACCGCTGGCCTTCATCAGATATTTGTCCCGCAGCCCTGTAACGCAGAAATAGGCGTCTGCCTCGCCGGATTCAAGCGCAGTCAGCGCTCTCGTATTCCTGATAGGAGTTGTGGCCACTTTTTTGTATTTTTTATCCAATGAGATAAAATTGTTCCAGGTAATGCGGGAGCCGCCGTCAAGAGGGCCTACCGCAACAGTATGCGATTTGTTCAAATCGGTGAATTCATTAATTTTGCTCTTTCTCGAAACAATTAGATGAACATATTCATCATGGAGAGAGCTGATGACAGCTATATCCATATTCGCCTGAATCAGCGCGTCAAACTGGACGATGGCAAGATCAATCTCCTTTTTCTTCAGGCGGTCCAGATTGATTTTGCTGCCCCCGGGAACGATTTCTATGGTCAGATCGCTCCCCTTGAGATTTTTCTTGATAAGCGGCGCGGCAATCGTGCTGTAAACGCCGTTTTTAGCACCGGTTCCCATCTTCAGAATTTTTGTCCCCGCGAAGGAAACGGAGAAAGATGTAAAGCAGAATGCTACCAAAGTAGCGATGGTAAAAACAAATTTTTTCATGTCTCTTACACTCCTTTTTTTGAATTTTAGAAAACTATGATTTAAATCAGGTCTTTCCTGTCCAACTCGTTTACAACTTTATCGCAACAGTTATCACCTCCTTTATTATGCCCGGCCTTTTGCAGTGGGAAAGAAATCCGGGTTTTTTTCCAGCAGGGGAAAAAGCCGGGTTTCTCTCCACCCGACAATGAATTGCCGGGTTATTCGCACCCCAAGCCTGTTCCGGTCACATACCCCGGAAGTGTGCCGACATCATTGTCGTCAGGATCAGTAAAAGGGACCAGCATGGGATCAATGATTCTCAGATCAGCAGGACCCGGGACAAAACCGTCTCCGTCATGATCATGATAGGGATCTCCCGCCCATACTGCTTCCAGGTCAGTCAGAGGAATATCAAGCCCCAGTCCGGCATCATTCAGTTCTTTGATAAATTCATTGGCTGCGCCGGCATATCCTGTGTGTGAAAGATGAACACCGTCCAGGCTGAAAAATCCGCCCCCGAATGTCCTTGTGAGAACGTCATCTCCTATGGAAACTTCGCCATTGACCACGCTGTTCAGATAGCCGTGTATATCCACAAGGGTCACATTGGGGTTGTCATCTGCCAGAGATTTAATATACGCATTGATCGCATCAACACGCTCATTGATCAGGGCTGCTTCCTGGGAATTCAGGGAATTCCCATCCGAAATTTTCACAGTCGCGCTGATAACCGCATTCAGAGTGACACCGTCCGAATCCAATGCCCGTGCCGTGCTTGTGCTTACATTGCAAGGCTGTCCGATAACAGGGCCGAATCCCATGAGCTGACCTGATTCCAAAGCTGTCACATCTGCCGGAAAGCTTGCCAGCCTCTCGATATCATCCTTGTCAAAAGTGAAAGCCGTGCAGGTCATGCACGGAAGATTGGCGATGAACAGATGGCTGTCAGGAATGGCTGTCAGTCTGTCTGCAGTCTGTTTCAGCCTGTCTTTGACTGATTCAAGATCATGCCCCGCCTCGGTATCTGACAAAAAAGTGCTGATGTCCTCTTGGGTGAGCCGGGTTCCGCTCCCTCGGATGACCGCCCCCAATACGTCGTTATTTCCGATGAGCATCGCAAAAATCTTGAGTTTGTCAGGATGCAGAGAAGCGACGTATTCAGCCGCTTCCAGTTGGGTGATTTCAGCCCCTGTCTCAGTGGGGAGAGGTTTCATCAGTTCATCCAGCAGCACATTGCCGGAGCCGGTTTTTTCCTCCATAAGCGTTTTGATGGTGGCACCGTCCACGCCGAGATTATAAGGAATAAAGCTTTCATCTTTGCGAGTTTTCGTCCTTGTTTCCATATCCATTTTCAGCAGAGGATTTGCCCATGTCAGTTCTGCAGCCTGACCGATTTGCTCTGCAAGAATCTGCGAGTATCCGTGAATCTGCGTGTCTTCATGCACATTCGACATTCCGCTCTGAGTGCCGTTGGTCAGACTGTCTCCCAGATTGATCATTACCACGCTGCGGGGGGTAAAAGTGGCAGTGACATTCCTATCTGAAGTCATGGTGATTGTTGCGGGGTTTTCTGAGCTGGCCAGGTCTCCGCCCCATCCGCTGAATATCCATACGGAGTCATCGCCCGTTGCGGTGAGAGTCACCTCAGTATTTTCGCCATAGTCGCCCCCGGACGGTTCCATGGATACGCTGCCCTGTCCCTCTTTGGCAATGGTCAGACTGTACCCGTTGTCATCATCATCGTCGCCGCATCCGACGCACATACTGACAACCAACCCGAGAACAATAACGATCCTCAGAAGATTGCATTGAAAAAGCCTTGAACTTCCATTTTTTTTCTCCATTTTTCTCTCCTTCTTTTTGTTTAAATGTTTGGGGACTCGGGGTTTTTTCTGCCGGACGGGGTTTGCAACCCCGTCCGAAATATTTGCCAAAATCCCCCGGCTCGGATTTGGCAATCCGAGCCAAGCAGTCCTTCTGCCGGACAGGGTTTGCAACCCCGTCCGTAATATTTATTGTCAGGATCGACAAACATTTCGGACGGCAAAAGAATCCCCGCCGGCAAGGAATGGCGGACAATAAATTTCATTCCCCGCCCTTGATGCCTGCCTGTTTCAGCAATTTCATCAGTTCCTCCCTCTCTTTCTGAAACCGCTCTTTTTCCTTCCGGGCCTGCTCATAAAGCTGTTCTTTTTCCCTCTGAGCCTGCTCCAGAGCCTCTTCCTTTTCCCTCTGAACCTGTTCTTTTACCCTCTGAGCTTCTTTCTGAGCTTCTTTCAGTGTCTGTTCTTTTACCCTCTGAGCTTCTTTCAGAGTCTGTTCTCTTACCCTCTGAACTTCTTTCAGAGCCTGTTCTTTTACCTTCTGAACTTCTTCCCTGGCCCGTCTGACAGCACTCTTCCAGGTTCTCTCCTGACGTATGGCATCAAGTCTGCTCAGATAGAGAAAATACTCCTCCCTGTTGTTTGCGAAGCTGTCAAGAACACCGAAAGCCTGCCTCATCTCCTCGGTGTCCATCCCTTCGGGCAGTCTGTCCGCATCCATATTCTCACCCTCCTTCAAAAAGTGGATCCACCGTTCCTTGTCATCCTCGACACTGCTTTTCGGGGACCAATACGGCAGTTGCAGTATGTGGATGCCGAAATGATCGCTCATCGGAAACCCGAGGCTGCGTTCCCGGGCCTCGAAAGCAAGATGGAGATAGTCTTTCTCATCAGCCGGCTTCTCGGGCCGGAACAGCACCCCTTCCAGTATCCATATTGAGATAACCGGATTCAGGGAATCATACTCCTTCCCTTTCTCCAACTGGGGATGGTAAATGCCGGCCCAGTTGTGAAGCATTCTCAGAGCGAGCCACGAAGCAACTGACAGCTGCACCTCAATCTGATAATATTTCCCGCTCTCGTCCTGAGCCTTCACATCCACGACACTCAGCTTGCCGTTTTCAAACTCCCGCTCGTTGTAGGGATTCAGCAGCGTCACCTTGGTAATCCGTTTCCCCTCCTCCGGTCCGAGTACCGCGTTGAGAAAGTTTATCAGGAGATTCCTGTTTTCCTTTTTCCCGAAAATTGCCTTGAACACGCAGTCCACTGTCGGTCTTATTTTATTTCTCATTACACAACTCCTTAATCACAAATGGAACCTTCTGCCGGACGGGGTTTGCAACCCCGTCCGCAATGTTTTGTATATCCACGAAAGCGAAGGTTTCAGACGGGGTTGCAAACCCCGTCTGATTCATAATCCTGGCTCTGTAATCGCTTTGATACTGTCCCAGACAGCATCTTTTCCCTGCCGCGATTTCGCAGAAAACAAAATCAGATTGTCCTTATCTATAGAAAGTGAGCTTGCTATGGTCATCTGCTGCTTTAACTGTTTTGTTTTTGAAAGCTTGTCAGCTTTTGTCAGTATGAGGAGTGCCGGAATATTGAAACCGTTCAGCCAGTCAATGAGGTTTGTTTCCTCATGACCGGGGGTGCGCCGTATATCCATGATCAGGACCACGCCTTTGAGAGCCTCTCTGGTTGAAAGATAGGTTTCAATCATCGGTCCCCATGTTTTTCTTATGGCCGCGGGAACCTTTGCATAGCCGTATCCCGGAAGATCAACAAAGGAGAACGTCTTATTTATCACAAAAAAGTTGATCAACTGGGTGCGTCCGGGAGTGGAACTCGTCTTTACCAGACGCTTTCGGTTTATAAGCGTATTGATCAGCGAAGACTTTCCCACATTGGAACGGCCTGCAAAAGCGATCTCCGGCAGTTCTCCCGGGGGATACTGGGACGGTTTGACCGCACTGGTTACAAATTCAGAGAATTTTATTATCATTTCATTCCAAAAGCAACTGTTATAAATTATAAATTACAAATAAATCACAAATTATAAATCACAATGACTGAAATTGCATATTGTAATTTGGAATTTATTTGGAATTTGGTGCTTGAAACTTGTTATTTCGTCCCAAAATCTTGCAGATACTTCTCCAGCCGGTTCATTCCCTCTGCGATATTTTCCATGGAATTCGCATAAGAAAATCTGATATAGCCTTCGCCGTTTTTTCCGAAATCTATTCCGGGCGTTACTCCCACATGCGCCTTTTCCAAAATATCAAACGAGAGTTTGTAGGAATCATTGGAAATATGTTTTGCATTTGCAAACACATAAAACGCGCCGGTGGGTTCCACCGTAATCCCGAAACCAATTTCCCTGAGACGGCGGATCATAAATTGTCGGCGCTCATTATAAATCTGCTTCATTTTCACCACGTCCCCACCTGACTCTTTCAGTGCGGCAATTCCTGCAATCTGAACTGCTGAGTTGGGAGAGATAAAAAAATTCTGCTGAATTTTCTGAATGGCCCGCATGAACGGTTTTGGTGCAATCATATAACCCAGCCTGAGTCCTGTCATGGCATAGAGTTTTGAAAAGCCGTTGAATACAAAGGCTTTGTCTGTAAATTCAAGAATGGAATGCTCTTTTCCCTCATAAACCAGGCCGTGATAGATTTCATCCGAAATAATATAAGGCTCAAATTCGGCAATGGCTTTCATGCGGTTTTCGGAAAGAAGATTCCCTGTGGGATTTGAAGGTGAATTGATGAAGATTCCCTTTGTACTGGGGGTAATTTTTTCCTTAATCGCTTCAGGGCGGTATTGAAAGCCGTCCTCTTCATAAACGGACACCATAACCGGTTCAGCGTCCATGAATTTTACGAAATTCGGATAGCAGGCATAATGCGGATCTGAGAGAATTACCTGATCGCCTCTTTCCAAAAGCACCGAAAACATGCTGAACATGACCGGAGAGGTGCCTGAACCGACTGCAATCTGATCCGGGTTTATTGTCACATCATAGGTGTTAAGATAATGTTCACAGATGGCTTCTCTGAGTTCGATCATCCCCATGCTGTGTGTGTAATGGGTATGACCGTCATTAAGGGCTTTGCATGAAGCCGCCTTGATGCATGGGGGAATGTCAAAGTCAGGTTCTCCCACTTCCAAATGAATGACCTCAATTCCGTTGCGTTCCATTTCATGAGCTTTTTCAAGCACATCCATAACAATAAAAGAACTGATGTCTTTGACTCGGTTTGCTATCATTGTTAAATGCCTTTTTGTTAAATTTTTTCTGAAACTTTCCCTTCTGAGCAGGAGAGCGCACTCTTAGGGAACTCCAAATAAATAATATACCCGATCCAGAGGAATGTAGGGTGGGTGCAGCGAAGCGGAACCCACCTTCTGATCAGGAAAGCGCACTCTTAGGGAACTCCAAGTAAATAATATACCCGATCCAGAGAAATGTAGGGTGGGTGCAGCGAAGCGGAACCCACCTTCTGATCAGGAAAGCGCACTCTTAGGGAACTCCAAGTAAATAATATACCCGATCCAGAGAAATGTAGGGTGGGTGCAGCGAAGC
>JAOZLU010000006.1:22419-36657 GCA_029934695.1 Desulfobacterales bacterium
ATAATATACCCGATCCAGAGAAATGTAGGGTGGGTGCAGCGAAGCGGAACCCACCATGCTCGGATTATGGTGGGTTGCACCCCATATGCATCAGGCTAAGACTGCCGGACGGGGTTTGCAACCAATAGAATCAACTGTCTTGCCTCTTCACGCCTGAATGCATCAGGCTAAGACTGCCGGACGGGGTTTGCAACCCCGTCCGAAACCTTTGTTTTCGTGGATATGCAGAACATTGCGGACGGGGTTGCAAACCCCGTCCGGCACATGAACCCACCTTGCTTTGATTATGGTGGGTTGCACCCACCCTACATCCCGAGTATTTCATTTTTTGGGAAACCCTTTAATAAAAAAATGTACCCCACCCATATATCAAAAGCAAACAATTTCCACTTTTTTCAGAAAATATAGCGATAAAAAAATTTCCGATGCTGACAATAGCCTGAAATAATTATAAAGCATTAGGTATCACGTTATCAGGATTCAGTCCGTCACAAAAGTTGACCCTTCGGACAGAACTTTCGGCAAGCCCCGCTTATCCCTGCATTTCTTTAAGATGAAGCAGCTTTTCATAAGCCTTGCCGCTGGCCAGAGATTCTTTTGCCATTTCTGTGCCCTTGGCATAGTTTTCGGCAAAACCTGATATATACAGGGCCGCTCCGGCGTTCATACAAAAGAAATCCGCCTCGGGCGTGTCATATTTTCCTGTAAGCACATCCAGCACACGGCGGGCGTTTTCCTGGGCACTCCGGCTGCTGGCAATTTCTGAAATATCAACGGTTTTCAGACCGAAATCCCGGGGTGTCACTTGATATGTTTCAACAGAACCGCTTCTCAGTTCCACAACCCGTGTCGGCCCGGCAAGGGAAAACTCGTCCATGCCCTGATCTCTTTCAATCCCTTCAGCCATTCCAAAGGGCGCAAGCGCGGCGGGCATACCGATTTCCCTGAGTACGGCAATGAGCTGGTCGCACACGTCCGGGCGGTAAGCCCCGATAACAACAGAGTTTGTCTGTTCGCAGGGACGGGTAAGGGGGCCAATAATATTAAACGCCGAGGTGAAACGCATGGAGCGTATCAGACGCGCCCATCCGGACTTGAGAAACGCCTCTCCCGGCAGATAGCAGATACCGTGCGTTTCAAGGCATTTTTCCGCCTGTGAAAGCGGGGCGTTGAGGTCAATCCCAAGTATTTCCAGAATATCCGACGCACCTGAGACACCGGTGACAAGCCTGGCTCCCTTTTTTGCAACAGGCAGCCCGCATGCGGCCGCGATAAAAGATGCCGGCGTAGAGCAATTTACCGTTTTGACAGGGTCTGACCCGGTTCCCACAATGTCACAGACCTGGCCCTCCGCGCTGATTTTTATTTTTGCGGTGTCGTACCGGTCCAGAGCGTCCCATGCCCCGGAAAGTTCTTCAACGGAAGGCCCTCTTGCAATATGGGCCATGAGAAAAGCCCCCTGCTGGAGTTCCGGCTGTTCGTTTAAAATGATCTGGCGATACGCCTCACACGTTTCTTCCCGGGACAAATATTGACCTGCCGCGACCGAGCAGATCTGATGTCCGAATTCACGCAACTGGTTTTCCAAAGCCATCTTATAATACCTCCATCAGTCAGTTCGTAGTTCTGCCTTCAGGCGGTTTTGCACCAGCCGTCCAAAGGCAAAACTACGAACTGATAAGTTCTGGCACTGGTTCAGTTCAATGGGAAATCATGTAAAATCAGCCTGTTACACAGTATGCCAAAAAAACGGGCAACCTGTCGTTTTTTAAGACAAATCCGGGCGATTTCCCTGGAAAATCCCATTGAACTGAACCAGTGCCTAAGTTCTATAATTTTACAATAAATTTCAATGCCTGTCCCCCAAGAATCTTTGGCAGAACAACGGGGACATCTTCCAATTCAATATGATCATCAATGAGCAGTCTGATATCCTCTTTGTAATCGGACAATAATTTCAGGGCACTCCTCATCTGTTCGCGGGTGCATCCGTAAGCCCCCGTAATTCCAAGCTGGCGGTAGTGGATTTCGTTGATGACAGAAACCGGGATGGGACTGTCGTCCGTCAGCCCGCTGAACAGACAAAAGCAGCCCCCGGGTCTGAGATCAGCCAGTCCTTTTAAAAACGTATCCCGCGAAGGGGCCGCGTTGATGACCACATCAAAATCAGATGTGTTATTGTCAACATCTGTAACGCATTTGATACCGACCTGCCTGCGAAACACCTCACTCCGAACCAGTTTGTCAGGGCTGATCTCCTTGACAAAAGGATATGCCTCTGCTGCCCGCACCGCCAGTGCCGTCATCAGTCCCACCGGGCCAGCTCCGTAAATAAGAACACAGTCTTTTTTTTCCACCCCGGCCTGTTCCAGTGCGTTTATGGCGCATGACAAGGGTTCGGCAAGACTTGCAATATTTCCGGGCAGCTTATCAGAAATAGGGATCAGGCTTGATTCAGGCACAGCCGCATACTCGGCAAATCCGCCATCTTTATGAAACCCCATGATCTGCATTTCCCGGCAGAGGTTTTCCGCTCCTCTCCGACACTGCCGGCACTGGCCGCAGGCTTTGCCGGGCCACACCACAAAACGCTTTCCGCTTTCTGAGATGCCGCATATCTCATGCCCCAGGATACGTGGCAGAACAAGGTCACGCTGGCCTCTTTCCCACATTTTGGCATCTGTTCTGCATACCGAGCAATGAGTGACTTTGAGAAGGATCTCATTGGAATTTATCTCCGGTATATGGGCCTGTCTCAGTTTCAAAGAACCGATTTTCTCCAATTGTAATGAATTCATTTTGGATATACCAGCCTGGAGTGCAAAGCTTGCTTGCACTCCAGACTATTTTTTTTCTGATTATAACGGATTTAGGGGAGTTCCCCGTGAACGTGCCCGTGCTTATCCCATGAAAATTCTCAGAGGAGTGCGGAAATGAGTCTGGTTTCTTTCTCGTTATGGGAAAGAAACCCGGGTTTTTTATCAATGCTAAATGATCGCCCGTTCTCCCAAATTCCCATATCGGTGGTAACTGTCGCAGATACTCTGCTGCTGAAAATACTGCAACAGCTCAATCCGCCCTTCCATCATCACCCTTGTCCGGCCAATATAGAACCCTGTCTTGGCAGCCGCCTCAAATACAGCAGGAGGAACCCGCTCTGCTGCGGCATAGCGGATACGCTGAACCTGGGACATCATCTGAATCACATCCTCGTCCGTCTGACAGAGAACAGACGCCTCGCCGATAAACCGCCTGCCTTCTTTTCCATGGACAAAAGCTGTAACCCCGTTATCCAAATCCTTTGGAATGCTCAGTATCAGTTCGCATCCTGAAAGCTTCACAGCGGCGATTCTCGCCAGAACCTCAAACAGACTGTCCGCCTCATGCATCCGCACCAATACCTTGCCAATGGGCAGATAACGCAGGATGTTATCCTGTCCCCGCAGATGAAAATAATCGTTTTCCTGAGAGAATTCCTGCTCGACATGATAAAGATAACTTCTGACCGCGCGGATGGTCATTCTCAAATCTCCCTCAAACTCACTCAGTCCGCCCCAGTCCAGTTTCATCTTCCATTCCTGGGTGATTCTCAGCAAGGCATGCTCGTTCTTTATCGGCCCAACACAGGGAAAACCGGTTTCCTCAAAATCCATGAACTGGGCCACATAGCTCGGGCTTCCGGCTTTGATTCCAACTCCCAGCGCAGATTTTCCCATGCCGCCGAAGGGCTGGCGAAGGACAACCGCACCGGTAATTCCCCTGTTGACATACAGGTTTCCGGCCCTGATGCGATCCTTCCAGTGCGCCTGCTCCCGTCTGTCCAGGCTTTCCAGACCCGAGGTCAGGCCGTAGCCGGTCTGATTGACCAGATCAATGGCGTGATCCAGGTTTTTGGCGCACATCACGCCGACCAGGGGACCGAAAAACTCAGTTACATGCGTATAATTTCCGGGCTGCACACCCCATTTGATACCCGGAGTCCACATATAGGGATTATCATGGACCATTTCCGGTTTCAGCACCCATGACTCCCCAGGCTCCAGCTCTATGAATGCCTTTTCCAAATCGCCCTTGGGCGGATGGATCAGCGTTCCCATTTTATTCTGAAACTCCCAGACCGAGCCCACGTTGCAGCTTTTTGCAGCGTCTGCAAGCTGCTTTTTGAAATTCTCATCCTCAAACACCTCTTCCTCAAGAACGACGAGGGATGTCGCGGAGCATTTCTGTCCGCAGTTGCTGAATGCGGAATGGATAATGTTTTTGACTGCCTGGTCCCTGTCAGACATGGCAGTGACGATTGTGGCGTTTTTCCCGCCGGTTTCCGCCGCGAGGAAAATGCCCGGACGCGTCTCCAATATCTTCATCCCGGTATCGGTTCCACCGGTCAGGATGATAAAATCCACCGCGGGATGTGCGGTCAGTTTTTCTCCGATTTCAGAGCCGGAACAGGGAACAAACTGCAACGCCTTTTTGGAAATGCCGGCTCTCCAGAAGCATTGGCACAATTCCCACGCGGTCAGGACCGCTGCCGAGGCCGGTTTGAATATCACAGTGTTGCCTGCGGCAAGGCTCGCTGAAATGCCGCCGCAGGGAATGGCGATGGGAAAATTCCAGGGAGAAATGACCAGTCCCACGCCTTTGCCCTGGCACTCTATATTTTCCAAATCTGTGTATGCTTTGACAGAATAAGGATAAAATTCTGCAAAATCTATGGCTTCGGAAACTTCCGGGTCCGCTTCGGTGAACACCTTGCCAGTGTTGGCGGCCGCGGCACCGATGAGGTCCCCTCTGGCGCGGCGCAGTTCCAGGGCCGCTTTGGAAAGGGCTTTGTGGCGTTCTTCATGGCTTTTCTTTCTCCATCCGTCGGGATCAGCTTTTGCAACAGCGAGGGCACGGGACACATCATCCTCAGTTGCCATGGCATAACGGGCCACACAGATATTCTCATTGATCTGGGACGGGTCCAGGCATTCCCTGGTGTCCCTGCCGTGATAAACCTCTGATCCGCCCACCACCAGGGGAATCTCGATAAATCCGTCTTCCGGTCCTTTTTTCCATCTGTCCCGGACAGCTTCGGCCCATTGGCGGTTTCCCGGGAGTGCCCAGTCTGTGTCCGGATCATTATGGAATTCCCCTTCATATAAGGCACCCATTTTTTCAGGATACGCCTCCGCCCCTCTGTCCTGAATCCGATGAGGGGCTGAACCTGCTTTGTCCCTGTTATTACAGGATGCGACAAACTGGTTCCTGAGAAATTCCCATTCTCCGGATTTGACTTTCAGATTCGGCGAATACCTCAGAAAATTCTCTTCCGAGGTGTTCTCATCAAGCCTGCGGATGAGATAGGCAATTGCGCTGATGAACTGCTCTTTGGTGGCAACCGGCGCATACAGCACGATCTCCTCATCTGTCTCCTGAATGGCCCGGCGCACATGATCGGCCATGCCTTCCAGCATCTCAAAGCTGAAATATTCTGTCACCTGGTTCTGCCGGGCCGTGGTGTATGCATAGGCCAGCTCAAACAGATTGTGCGAAGCGATACCGAGGTGAACCGCTTTGATATTTTCCGGGATTGCCCCGTAAACCACCATGCGCTTGTAGTTTGAATCCACATCCAGCTTGTTGTCATAAGGGGCCAGAGGCCAGTTGAAGAGAGAGGATTCCACCATCTCCATCTCCATGTTCGCACCTTTGACAATGCGGAGTTTGATCGGCGCGCCCCCCTCAGCCACCCGGTTTTTTGCCCACTCTGTGAGACCCTGCTGAACAGCGTAGGCATCCGGAATATAAGCCTGCAAAACGATTCCGGCAGAATGATCTTTGAATTCCGCCTGATCCAGGGTCCTGGTAAACGCCGCGGTGGTGATTTCCATGTCCCGGTACTCTTCCATGTCCAGATTCACAAATTTCGGGACCCGGGTTCCGTCGGGCCGGGTAAAATAATGATCCCGTGCAGCCCTGTACAGTTGGGCAAGGCGGTCTTGCAGAATGCCTACGGTATGTTCAAAGGCAAGGGAACTGATCTGGGAGTAGATGGTGGAAATCTTTACTGAAATATATTCAATTTCAGGACTTTTCAGATCCTCCAGATAAGTGCTGAGGCGAAAGAGTGACTCTTCTTCTCCGAGGACCGCTTCTCCGAGGTGATTGATGTTCATCCGCACCCCCTCGGCCTTTCTCTGCTCCAAATGGGTGTGCAAAACATCTTCTTCCCCCGGAATCACCGAGCGGCTGCTGTCATCCCGCATTTTATCCACCACCCTTGGAACGGAAACATGAGGGAAATGCCTTCCCACGCCCAGAAACAGGCGCATGAGCAGTTTGTCCCCTGTGGAAAAAAACTCGGGAACGCCGTATTCCTTCAGCGTATAATTGATCTGATCCGCAATACGGGCGTCGTTATGGGAACGAAAGCTCTGATCAATCATTTTCGTCATCACCACTTTGTCCATGGGATGCGTCAGCAGACGCTTCATCTGGCGCTGGATGGTCTTTTCTTCGGGAGTGAGCAGCTCATTGGCCCGGTTCTGCCAAGCTTCAGCCAAAAAAATGGCTTCCTGTGCGATTTTATCTGTATGCGTCATAACACTTACCTCCTGTAGTAATGGATAATCACAAACGGGTGCGAAAAATATTTTCCGCATCCTGCATACTTTGCGAAAAATAATTTTCGCACTCCGTTTTCCTAATCTTTCTCAGGTTCCTCGATTTCGGAACCATCCAGCATCGCAAGCATTTCATTAAGGGTTGTATCTGCCTCAGTATCTGCCCCCGACTTTTTCAGGACTTTTCCGGGGCTGTCCATATCAAAATTCAGATCAGGCAATAAGTTCTCAGCCTTTTTTTCTCTTTCCTGCCTGATTTCAGCCTCCAACTTCAGTTCAGCCTCAAAACCTTCAATGTCTTTCTCATTAAAGTGTTTTTCATTATCAGGCTCAGATTCTAAGGCCAAATCAAACACAAAATTTTCTGTCTCTGTTTTCTTTTCAGCTATCGGTTCCTTGTCTATTTCAAGCAGCTCATCCGGATCAAACAAACTGAAGCTTTCCAGTTCTTCTTCATCTTCTGAATCACTCCCGTCCTCATCTTCTTCACCGTCAGATTCCAAAACTAAAATGTCAGATGCCAAAGTCTCCGACTCTTCCTCTATTTGAACCTCTATTCCCCCATACGCTTCGTCATCAGATGCCAAGTTCAAACTGAGTTCAGGCATCAGTTCTTCTGATTCTTCTTCCTTCCTTTCAATCCCTGCTTCCGCATACGCTCCATCATCAGAGTCCGGAAGCAGGACCGGTTCAGGCATCAAAGTTTCAAATGATTCCTCTGTTTCCAGATACGCTTCATCTTGGGATTCCCATACGGGGTCAAGTACAAGCGTGACAGCTTCCGGGTCTGGATTTTCGTTCTCGGATTCCTGTATGGGGTCCAGTTCGAGCGTCACAGACTCCAAGTCTTCTTCTGTTTCACTCTCCGGCTCCGGATACTTTTCCTCGTCATAAATCTCCAAATCAAAATCCGGATCAAGCGTCAGATCCTCCAAGTCCTGTTCTGCTTCAATCCTTGCCGCGGGAGGATGGTCTTTACCGTCGGATTCCAGAATCGAATCCGAATCAGGTGTCAAAACCCCCGACTTTTTCCCTGTTTCGACCACCGGCTCGACATCATCGGGTTCCAAATCAAAATCCAGATCAAGCATGAAATCTTCCAGTTCTTCCTCTGCATCTTTTTCGGATAATGATTTTTCTTCCATACCGTCAAGCAGACTGCTCAAGTTGGATAAATTGAGGTTTTCCGGTTTCTCAGAATCAGATGCTGGTACGGACTCGCTTTTATATTCTTTTTTATCGGATAAATTCAACTCAAGCGTCAGCTCCTCTTCATCTTCATCGGGTCTCTTCCTGAACTCCTCATCTGATTTAAGACTAAATGTTTCCATTTCTGCGTTGGAAGCGGCTGAAGGCTCGATATCCAGGTCCATGTCAAAATCCGGGAGGTCTTCGTCACTCTTGAGGGGTTTCTTTTTTTCAGACAGCTTACCCATCCTTTTTGTCATCCGCAAAGTCTTTACGCCATCCCTATCTGTTTCGTATTCTATCTTGTCCATGAGTCTGTGGGCAGAAGTTATCCCCAGTTCTCCGGCCTGTTTTTTTGAAGAAGCTTTCAGAATGTCTGTCCGATGAAAAGGCGTTTCAGCCTCATAAATCAGCATTTCAATCTTATCAGCTTTGCACTGAATTGCCAACTGAACCATCCTTTTCGGATCCTCCTTCAGCCTGGAGTAAATGGTATTGGCGAGAACTTCATCAAGTGCGACCTGAATATCACCGACTTCAAGCTCATCAATCCCGATTTTGCGTAATACATCAGCCGAAATTTCGCCTATATTCATCATAATTCTGCGATCTGTCGGCAAATGGAAGGATATGCCCAGGCGGTTCTCCATATCTTTTTCTGCTTTTTTTTTGGAGGGCTGTCTTTTTTTAAAAAGCCATCGTGAACGACGCTTAACGGATTTCTCATCTTGCGGAATCTTGATTCCACTGTTGGATATTTTCTTAAGAACAGCAAGAATTCTCCAAAGAACAGCCAATATGGACAACATGCACAGCATTAAAAAAATCGGCATCCAGTCATTCATTGCAATCACCATCTTTCGTTATTTTGTTATTGTAATTTAAGTTCAGGCAATTATAGCGTCTTGAGCGTCTCATAATGGCAGTGTGTTTAATAAATCCCTGTCCTCCTTCTCTGTGATCACAAAAACGCTTCTCCAGAATCCGAAGACAGACATTACCATGCCAACGAAAAAGATGCAAACTTTTTTTTGTGAGATCGGAGGTGGAATGTCTGGCATACAATTTTCATGTCATGTTCAGGACAAAAAAATGAGCGGGCTTTTTGTCAGAGGGAAGATTATAAGAAATTGAAGGGATTGTCAATTCAATATTTTCTGTCAGATATTTTCTTGCAGGTTGCAGGTTTTAAGTTTCAGGTTTTAAGAAAAAATTGCAAACCTAAAACCAATTGTTCGTCAATATTCTGATTTTCAGGAACATTCTTTTGAATTTTCTGACTGTCTTCAAGAGAATTTCCCCGGAATTCCGGATACATATCTGCCAGAGGGATACTGACGGATGCCATTTTATAACATTCCTCATCTGCCTCAGTTCCCACGGATAAATGACAGATGGTCTCGGGCCGCTGCAAGGGTTGATCCTGCTCCCATGAATGTGTCCGCAACAACGCCCTCGCCAGAGAAGCAATGCCCGGGCAGGCAGGCGCATGTATTGCCATTGCGCTTTGGACAAGGTATTGCAAACCCCGGAGTTCCTGCCACGCAGACATGGCAGTTACCCGCCCCTGATTCACCAGACTTGAGGATTGCCGGAATTTTTCTGTTCATCTTTCGGCAGGCCTCTGAACTACAGGCAGGCTTTCTTTCAGAAAATGATTTGTCAATCTGGAATTTTTATGGTAATGTTATTCAGACATACTGGTTTTGGACAGATTCACTGACCGCACATTTTAGCCGGAATGACATCATGCCCCATGGCAAGTGAGAATAGCCCGGCAATTCATTGCCGGGGCCGGTGTCCGTAAGGACAATTGGAAATAGCCCGACAATTCATTGCCGGAAGGTATCAGAATTGTGATAAAAAGGAGGAAATAAACAATGGAAATAACAATCCGCTTTCCTGATGAAATCGGAAAACAGGTTCATCAGATCCCGAATTTTGACGAGTTTGTCACCAGGGTGGTAAGAGAAGCCTTGAAAAACCGGCCCGCCCAGGTGACATCATCCGATTCCAAGCTCTCAAAATGGGCCAGGATTTCTCAGAGAGTTCAAAATGATCCGGTTCATCTGGAAGGGTATTCCCAGCAGTTGAAAAAGGATATGAGAGAGTTCAGAGACAACTTTGAATTTAAACATGATGCGTGAGGTGAAATGAAATATCTCCTTGATTCAAATATTGTGTCGGATTTTTATGACAAATTTTCAGCGGGCTATCTTGGAATTTATGCAAATCTGTCATCTTTGAAGGATACCGATTCGGTCTGCATTTCCATACTCACCTTGTACGAACTGGAGTACGGGTATGCCAATGCTTCTGATGATAAGAAGAGCATTTTGAGGCAAAAAATTACAGAAGCATGTCAGGATTTCAAAGTTTTGTCACTTTCGCTGAATGGTTCCCGGTTATTCGGAGAATTGAAGAAGTCGCTCAAAGATTACAGAGGGCTAAAAAAAGAGAACATAAAGAAGCACAATATTGATATTATGATAGCTGTAGTTGCCGTTACAGAAGGCTGTATTCTGATAAGCGATGACGCTATCTTCCATGATCTTCAGAAACTTAATCCTGATTTGCGATTGGAAAACTGGCTTTTGTAATTTTCAGGCCGGTTTTCGGTCTTTCAGATATTTTTTTAAACACATGAAGACCGTAGATAGCAAATTTGCTTATCGGAGAAGTATGATCCTGAGCAGTCATTTTATAGCCTCGCCATAATTTTGGATCGCCTGGGAGCGAATACGATAACCGATTGTGTTTTCGATAACTTTTTCCTTCAAGACAGCTATTTTTTCCCTTTTATTAAAGGCTGTCTCCAAATGCGTGAGTATATCGTAAAAATCTTTCTTCCGTCTGAGATTACAGCGTCTCTCAAGAATTGCTTCACCTTGTTCACGGGAAGTGCATAATTCAAGCTCTCTCACCAGAGCTTCAACATCAAAATTTGATGGCAGAGGCTTTTGTGAAGACTTCTCAGATTTTTCAAACAGCTGTCTGATGTCTCCTGTATTGAATCTGTCTATATCCTGATCATCCAATTTCTTTCCGCCTGCAATCAGTTTCCGAAAAAAAGAACAGTATCTTTCACCATCTGCATCAGTTACTTTTCCAGCTTCCTTAATTATGTTCAGCACAAAAGAAAAACTGATTATAACGGATTCAGGGGAGGCAGTCTCACGCCGGCATCTCACACAAAGGCACAGAGAGCACAAAGAAAAAGCCCGGAGGATAAAAGCGGACATATAAGTACCTGGCCATATGAGGAACAACTTTTCTGTTGTGAGCCGCGGATGAACGCAGATGGACGCGGACGGTCTGTCTGCCGCGGACTCATCCGCGTTCATCCGCGGTCTGTGAAAGCTGTTTTCCCTGGAAAAAATCCCGGAAAACTTTTGGCCATCTGTGTCCGGCTTTCGGACCGGACAGAACTGCCTGTGTCCGGCTCATTGATTTCAGCAGGCTGTGCCCTCGCATCCGTTATAATCATAAAAAAATTTTCATCATTCGTTGTGACGGCAGGCCGTTCATAAAAAAAATTGCCTTTTCATCAAATTTTTTTTTAACCTGTAAATTTTTCTGCGACAGTAATCAATTTTTTAAAAAAATCAATTTTTTCTTTTCATAATTTCATCAAAATGCAAGGGCATTACTATTGCAGATATTTGATTTTGTCAATTCAGTTATTCCTGTAATGCAGATGGTTTTATAAAAAATATCAGGAGGGATGATATAAATTTTCAGAAAATCATTTATAAATGGCATGGATTTTGCTATACAATATTTTTTTAAGGAAAGATGGCTCAAAATGAATTTTTTTTGTAAGATAAGTGCTTATCCGACTATATATAATATCAGCAGATCGAAAACTTCTGAAGTTTCCCGATCCGACGAGAACTGCAGGGATTCAGTTTAATGAAGGATATGAAATCCTTAACTAAATCAAATTATTGCAGTTCCGTGGGCAGAAACCGATCCGATGATAACTACAGGGATTCAGTTTAATAAGGATGTGAAATTTTTACCAAATCAAATCCCTGCAGTTTCACGGACAGAAAAAAAACCGGAAAACCAAACAGAAAGTGAGGGAAAAATAAAATGAAGCTTTATAAAACAATTGTTTATGTCATCCTGTCTGCAATGATTCTGCTGACGAAGCCAGTGCATGCCGGCCTTGATGACAAAGGCGCAGATCAGAGCCTGTCCAAAAAAACATCTGCAAGGATTGTAGGCGGTCATGAGGCTGAACCAGGTGCATGGCCCTGGATGGCAGCCCTGGTTGAGCGTTCATACGATTCGCTTTACAGCGGCCATTTCTGCGGAGGGGCACTCATCCATCCCGGATGGGTGGTCACAGCAGCACACTGCATGGAAGGCGAAACTGCCGGGAATGTTGATGTTGTCCTGGGCATTCACGATCTGAAAAAGGATACAGGCGAGCGGATCAGGGTGAAAAGAATTATCATGCACCCTTCTTATGATGATGTAATGATGTATTCAGACATTGCGCTTTTGGAATTGGAAGAAAATGCTTCACAGGAAACCATCGGGCTGGTTGCAAAGGACAGTATCCTCGACGGAAAAGATGCTGTTGTCCTGGGATGGGGGAGTACAGATGGCAGCCTGTGGAGTTCGTCACCTGATACGCTGCAACAGGTTTCAGTCCCGATTGTTCCCAATGAAACCTGCAAGGCGGCTTACAGCGATGAAGAGATCACCGACAGCATGGTTTGTGCGGGCTATAACGAAGGCGGCAAAGATGCATGTCAGGGGGACAGTGGCGGGCCGCTTGTTGTGTGTGAAGGAGATACATGGGACACATGTCAACTGGCAGGGATTGTCAGCTGGGGCGAAGGCTGTGCGGAACCGGGATATTACGGTGTTTATACGAGAGTATCCCAATTTGCTGATTATATTGAAGAATATGTGTCAATGCTGAAACTCGGCATTCCAGAAAAAGTCACAGAAGGAGATGGTCTTCTCAGGGAGCAGGGAACTGTAAGCGTTCAGGAAGCTCCGGACAGGGACATTCTGGTGGGCCTGGATTCGTGGGACATCTCGGAGGTCGTCGTGCCGGCCACAGTCTCAATTCTTGCGGGTCAGATATCGGCTGTTTTTGATATCACGATTGAGGATGACGAGTTTCTGGATGGTCCGCAGATGATTGCCATCACAGCACACGCTTCTGACCAGGGTTCTGTGACAGGCATGATTCAGATAAATGACAATGAAACCGCTGTTCTCAGCATTCGCATACCTGAGAGTGCCACAGAAGGCGATGATCTGCTCCGTGATCAGGGAACGGTCACCGTCAGCAGGAACGTGGATAAGGATGTGCAGGTGTCGCTGAACTCAGATGATATGGGTGAAGTCACTGTTCCGACGACAGTTATGATCTCCGCAGGTCAGACAGAGGCGACGTTTGACATAACGATCATTTACGATGGTGAAGACGATGAGACTCAGACCGCAACCATCACCGCATCCGTGCCTGGCTGGACCTCCGGCAGTGACACCATTGAGGTTATCCACAATGAAATTGATTTTTTTACTGAAACATTTAAACAGGATAACGATCTTGATCATACAAGCCTGACCTTTACGCCGGACAGTTCGATAAATTTTTACAGAGTGTGTCGTCAGGAGGCTGATGCTTTTCCATACAAGCCTGCCGGCGGGATCACGCTTGATCTGAAGGATGATGACTATGAACGGATAAATCTGTCTGAAGGCGCGCATGTGTCCCTTTACGGTGTCAGATATTCTTCTTTTTATGTGGGCAGCGACGGGGATATCAGTTTTGGTTCAGGCAATAATGAAAAGGACAGAACCTTATCCTTCCATTTTAAAGAAGCCCGCATTTCCGGCCTGCTCAATGATTTTGACCCTGAAAGAACAACAGGGATCACTTGGAAACAGTCAGATGACAGGGCCATCGTGACATATCTGGATATCCCTGAATTCGGTAACCGCTTAACTTCAAACAGTTTTCAGGTTGAAATGTTTTTTGACGGCATCATCCGCATGACATATCTGGACATTTCCGCCAAAGATGGCATAGCAGGCCTTTCAAGGGGAGGGGGCGTGCCTGAAAATTTTGCCGGGAGCGATTTCAGAGAATATGCGCTTTGCAAATATTCCCTGCAAAACGCCATATCAGCGTTGAAGACGCTGACAGGAATGCCGGACAATTATCTCAATGCAGATGCATACAACGATGGAAGGATCGGCCTGGAAGATGTGATATTTCTTTTACGAACAACTGCCCGGCAATAAAAATGTAGGGTGGGTGAAGCGAAGCGGAACCCACCATTTTTCAATTCAGAAAATTGTGGCCTGTGCGGTCACAAAAATGTGAAAATATAAAATATAAAATGTGAAATATAAAATGTGAAATATAAAATGTGAAATATAAAATGTGAAATATAAAATGTAGGGTGGGTGAAGC
>JAOZLU010000185.1 GCA_029934695.1 Desulfobacterales bacterium
TTTCATATTTTTGGATAAGCAGTCATCGGATTCCAAAATTTTTCAGATAAAAAAATAAATATTTACAGAATATTATGATTAAAAAGCAAAAAAACTCAGTTAATCACGGCTCTTATATAAATGAGAACTCATGAACCCTTGCTTAACAGGGGCTTACACATTAGAAACAAAATTTCGGGAAACATTTAAGTTAATAGCTCCATCAAAGTGCAAAGCCTTGCGCCTCTGCGCCTTTGCGAGAAATATGAGACAAAAAGAGGATCATCATGGCGCAGGGTGATCCCTCCATGCCAAAAAAATGTACCGCCCTGATTGCGCTTCCTGCTCTCAAAGCACATTGGCTGACAGGAATTGGCACGGTGTTTAAGACTTACATCATGTATTCAGGCAACCCGAGCAGTTATAATGAGGAAAACAGTGCGAAATTGGGAGAAATCTGGAATCTTCCCTTTGTCAAGGGAAAGACAAAGCTCGTTCTGGTAGATGCGCTCTATACGCTTTGCGACAAAGGGCCTCAGCCTGATCCGCGCTATAAATGGGCGTATAACGGGCTGATTGCCGGCACGGATCCTGTTGCTGTGGAGACAGTCTCTCTGCAAATCCTCAATGAAAAGAGGAAAGCCATGCGAGGCGAGCCCTGGCCCCTTTCGCCGCCACCTCTTTGTGTGGAGGCGGCTGACAAGATGTATAAATTGGGAACAAGTCAGATGAAGGAGATAAAGATCGAACATTTTGGCTGGAAGCAGGATTTGCTGTTGTAACGTGACTGGTTCTTGGGAAAACGCCCGTTTGGGAAATGCTCGCTTGGGATTGGAAAATCCCAAGCACGGCAGATGCCAGAAATGCCCGCTTGGTCTTCAGGCGGTCTGTCATGTGAGTATCAGTATGAGCATCTATATGCACCATGCCTACGGGGCGTTCAGCCGCAACAGCGCGTAAAATCGGGAAACTGACCGAGTGATCGCCGCCTACGCTCAGAGGCACTGCACCGGCTGCACATATCTTGCGGTAAAAATCAGTGATGTCGTTAAAGCATTGTTGCATGTCAAAAGGATTTGAGAAATTCACATCACCTAAATCTGCAACATTGCAAAGTTCATAAGGATTCACGCGCGTCACATGATGGATGGAACGGGTAAAACTTGACATATTGCGAATTTCCCGAGGGCCATGTCGCGTACCCGGCCGGTTTTCGGTTGCACCATCATAGGGCACACCAATCAGGGCAATATCCACACCTGACGGGTCGTTTACCAAAGGTCTTCTCAACAAAGTTGCAACACCGGCATAACGAAGCGGAGCCGCTTCCAATTTAGATTCCTCTTTCATGTTTCCTGAACTCCTTTCCTGAAAACATTGAACGCCTCAATCGTCTTGATAAAAGTTTTGTTTTTGGTTTGAGTTATCATGTTAGGATAGTTGGCATGTTTCTTATTCACGCCATGTGCAACCTTCTCTGATGCTCCAGCCGGATTGGCAAATCCGGCGGTGATGGTTCGGATTTGCCAATCCGAACCGAGCGGGACGCAAAGCTTGCTTTGCGAGTCTGGTGCGACTTGCAAAGCAATATTTTGTGCCCGGAGTTATACAGAAAGATAGCGTTTTTTGTTTTCTTTATTTTCCTGCAATTCCTGCCTGGTGCCGGAAAACCTGATCAGTCCCTTGTCAATTATGTAGCCCCGATCAGAAATCTCCAGCGCAAAGTGAGCGTTCTGTTCCGCCAGCAGAATCGGGAAATGCTCCTTCAGGCCGATGATGATATCGCTCAGTTGGCCTACGATGACCGGGGCCAGTCCCTCGCAAGGTTCATCAAGCAGCAGCATTTTCGGCTGGCAGGCCAGTGCCCGGACAATCGCCACCATCTGCTGCTCTCCGCCGCTGAGTTCCCCGCCTTTGCGGTGCCTGAATTTATCCAACAGCGGGAAGGTGCCGAACAGATCATCAATTGTCCAACGGATTTCAGTTGCGGAGTTGAAAGATATTTCAAAGTTTTCCTGAACAGTGAGTTCGGAGAAAATTCGCCGGTCTTCCGGAACATATCCCAGCCCCATGCGGACATTTTTAAAGACAGCCTGCCTTGAAATATTCTGACCCCGGAAAAGAATCGTTCCCTTCCTCGGGTGGTTATAACCCATGATACTTTTCATCGTGGTTGTTTTTCCCGCCCCGTTACGACCGAGCAGGCAGACAATTTCCCCGGGGTTCACTTTCAGATTGATCCCCTGAAGGATGTAACTGTCATCATAATAGGTGTGGATATCTTTGACTTCAAGCATGGGTTTTCCTTCCCAGATACGCTTCCTGAACCTGTTCGTTGGCGCGGATATCTTGTGGTTTCCCCTGAGCAAGCAGAAGACCCTGATGCAGCACATATATTTTTTCCGCAAGAGAGAAAACCACCTTCATATCGTGCTCGGTGATGAAAAATGTGGTTTTGGAATTTTTTGCCAGTTTTCTGATCAGGCTGATCATGTTTTCCGTCTCTTCCGGATTCATCCCCGCAGTCGGTTCATCTAACAGCACAACTGTCGGGCCTCGGACCAGGACGAGCGCCATTTCGACCAGTCGCTTGTCCCCGTAAGCCAGGGTCGAAACCGCCTGGTCCGCTCGGTCGGACAGACCGACTTGCTCCAGAGTATGCATGGCTTTTTCGGTAATCTGCCTGTCTTTGAACACATTGCCGTGCAATCTGAAGTGTTTGTTCTGCTGAATGACCAGCGGGCTGAAAACATTTTCAGCCACCGTGAGTTCGGCAAAGATGTTGGTGATCTGAAAAGAACGGCACATCCCCTTATTTACAATCCGGTGGGAAGGCAGCCCGGTGATATCCTCACCATTCAGGAAGACTTTCCCTTTGCTCGGTTTAAATTTTCCGGAAATAGCGTTGTAAAAGGTTGTCTTGCCTGCACCGTTGGGGCCGATCAATGCAGACATCTCTCCCTTGCCAATGCTCAGGGAAATATCTTCGATAACTTTGAATTTTCCGTATGAATGGCCGAGATTTTCGATGTGCAGTACGCTATCCGCGCTCATACTGTTCCTTTCTCATTCTTCTGCCGTTTTCCTCTGGCGGACGGAGGCTGCAAACCCCGTCCGGCAACCTTATAAAATTTGTTCCGCAATGTTCCGAACACTCCTTCAGGAAAGAAAAGAACAATGGGAACCAGCACTATCCCGAGGAAAAACATCCAGTTTTCCGTAAACTGAATGATAATTTGTTCCAGAATAAAGAAAACTCCAGCCCCGAACAGCGGGCCGAGAAAAACTCCGGTACCGCCGATGACCGACATGATGACCGGCTTGGCTGAGAAGCTCCAGTGCATGAATTCCGGAGTCGCCATGTTGTTGAACAGGCAGAACAATACCCCGGCCAAGCCGGTGAAGGCTCCGGAGATGGCAAAAGCGGCAATCCGCAATACTCTTACGTTTCCTCCGGCATAAGAGACCCGCTGTTTATTTTCCCGCATGGCTTTGAGAATCAGACCAAAGGGGGAATGAACAATCATCCGAAGCAGGCAGACACAGATCAGGACCGTGACAAATATCAGGTAATACATGCTGATCGGTGCATAGAAGGTCAGTTGGACAACACCGAACAGGTTCAGACCCGGCAGGGCAAAAACCGGCAGTCCGTCGCTGCCGCCGGTGACATCAATCCAGCTATGGGCAATAGAAAAGAACAGCATGCCGAACCCGAGGGTAATCATGGCAAAGAATATCTCATCCAGTCTGACCGAGAAGAAACCGACCACCAGTGCCGCTAACAAAGGCACCAGCATGCCGGCAAGAAGGATCAGAAACAGGTTTTCATGGCCGGCCTGCAACATCAGTGCTGCTGAATAAGCTCCGATTCCGAAAAAAGCCCCCTGTCCGAAAGACAATAATCCCGTATAACCGAGCAGCAAATTGAAGCTGACTGCCATCAGCCCCATGATCAGAATTTCCGAGAGGAGTATCACCCAGTATGTCGGCATCACCAGCGGGGCAATAAACAACAGGATAGTCAGAAGTACCGGCCCGGACAGGCTGTGAGATTTTTGTATGTTCATCATCAGACCCCCTTCCTGAACAGGCCGTTCGGCCTGATCAGCAGAATGGCGGCTAAGAGAATATAGGGAATGGCCATCTGCATCCTGCCGGCAAATACCGTTCCGAACGATTCCAGCAATCCCAGCACCAAGGCTCCGACAAAGGCGCCGGGGAAGCTGCCCATGCCGCCGACAACCACGACGATGAAACTTTCAATGATGATCTTTTCTCCCATTGAGGGAATCAGGCTCTGCTGAGGTGCGCTCAGAGCACCGCCCAGTGCGGCGAGCCAGGTACCCAGCGCAAAAACGGCTGTGTAAATCAGCGGGACATTGATTCCGACTCCTTCAGCCATGATGTCGTCAAAAGAGGCAGCCCGGATGATTTTGCCCCACTTGGTGAAATGGAAAAACGACCAGAGCAGGCCGCCGATAATCGGCCCGATGACGATCAGGAAAAACCGATAGACCGGGTAGTCCTGCCCGGCTACGCTTATGATGCCGCCGAGGATGGCCGGGGGTTCAACAATATGATAGCCGGAGCCCCAGATCATGCGGACTCCGTCATCCAGAATCAGCAGAACTGCAAAGGTCAGCAAGAGCTGATAGGAAACATCCCGATTATAGACCTTTTTAAGCAGATATTTTTCCACCAGCACACCGATAACCACAGCGCAGAGCGGGCCGACCAGCAATCCGAACCAGAAAGAGTCGAAGTATTGCATCGCCTGCATGCACAGGTATGCACCGAGCATGAACAGCGAACCGTGGGCAAAGTTCAGGACACCCATGACACCGAAAACGGTCGTGAGACCGATAGCGATCAGAAACAGCAGCATGCCCCAACTCAGACCGTTTAAGATGTTCAACAGCAGAATTTCCATATTAATTTGTTTTCCAAAATATCTTGAAAGTGAAGCCTTAAACTTGCAAGTTCACAGTCTCCTAAATCCGTTATAAGCAAGAGAGTTGTTCCTAAATAAATACTGACTCAGTAAAAACAAATGGTTAAAAGCCTAAAAAAGCTTATTTGGGAACAACTATAGGAAAATGAAACTTTTCACTTCCCACTTACTATAGAACAGCCAGTCTCAGAAACAGGCGGAGTGATATCCTGCCCTTTGAATATCTTGATCGGTTTCAGAATGCGATGCGGATAATCTGCCGAGGCAGCGGTTTTGCCCCAATGTGCATCAGTCACAGCTTGATGGTCGCCCTTGCGAAACTCAATCATTCCGGTTGGGATTTCCATCTTCAAACCTTCAAGAGCCTTGACAATCGCCATCTTCTCTGTGGATTTGGCTTTTTCCGCAGCAGCTTTATAAGCATAGACGGCACCATAAGCACCATGAGCGTTGTAAGAGGGATAGACACCGTATTTTTTATGATAGTTGCCGACAAAACTTTTGTTCATGGCAGAATCGTTCGCCAGGAACCAGTATCTGGTGCCGACCCACAAACCCTCCGGCATCTTGTCGTCCAGTGCGGTCAGCACTTCTGTTGCCGCGCCGAGGGAGAACAAAACTTCAAAATCACCGTTGAAGAAGCCCATGGTGCTGGCCTGGCGGACGAAATCAATCAGGTTCCCACCCCACAGGGAAACGAACACGCCGTCTGGCTTGCTGCTCATGACTTTGGTGATATAGGCACTGAAGTCGGTAGTTTTGAACGGCGGAAAAGCAACCTGATCTTTTGGCAGAAATGTGGTTGCCGGGTTGAGGTCTTTCAGGTATTTTTCAAAATATTCCCAGGACTGATGACCGAAAGCATAGTCAGGGCCGACGGTAGTCCATTTTTTCGCCCCGGTCTCTTTGGCCAGCAGTGTGGCAGCCCTCACATTTTGGGCCAGGTTCAGGGAAATCCGGAAGGTATATTTGTTACAGACACTGCCGGTGACATCCGGAGTCGCCGCATGGGTGATAATCATCGGAATCTGCATCTTTTCAATGGACGGAACAACGGTTTTTGCCACACCGCTTGAGTCGAGACCGATCAGCATGTCAACTTTATTCTGATAAACAAGTTTTCTGATCGCACGCAGGGCAACATCGGCTTTTCCTGTGGAATCTTCAAAAAAACCTTCAATTTTTTGTCCGTTGATTCCCCCTGAGGCATTAACCTCTTCAATCGCCAGTTTTGCGCCCTGTTTGGCAAACTGTCCATAAGCAGAAAATGGCCCGGACATAATGTAGGTGAAACCGATTTTCACCGTTGGGGCTGCATGTACCGCGATAAAAGGCACCAGAACAAATGACAATACAATAAGGATACTTAAAGCTCTTTTTTTCATCTCCTCTCCTCTCCTCTTTTTAAAGTTAATAAATCTTAACAACAGAAAATTATTTGACAATACTTCGGATATTTTTTGTAACCCGCTGTTTTTATTGGGTTTGATGATTTTTGACTCGAAAATTAAAATTGTTTAATTTCAACAAGTTAGCTTTTTCATCATCCTTGATTTTCAAAAACTGTCCGAAGTATTGATTTAGGGGACTAAGAAAAAACTCATTCCACTTTTCCAGTCCATGTTCCAAAATTTTAAAGGTAAGCTGGTATTGGCCATCCCTGTTTTTTTCAGCGTACCCAAGTTCACGCAACGTGGATAAAAACCTGTGACTGCTTGAAGTGTCTGTTTTTAAAGACTTGGCTAACTGGGTCACAGACATAGCTTTATTTTGCGCAAGCAATTCAATAATCTTTAAGCTTTTTTCCAAAGAGCTGACAATGAAGTATTTTCTTTTGGCCATGCTGTCTTCCTGTTTCCCAAATAATGGGATATCTTTTCGTTATTTATGAATTTAAGGTAAAGTATCAGTTTTGATCTGTCAAGAGTTTTTTTAAAGTGATTTTGCAATTTAAATAACAACCATCCTTAAACCTTTTTCCAAAGAGCTGTGAACCACGGATGAACGCGGACGGCCTGTCTGTCGGTTTTTTGTCGCAAAGTCTCCGGTTCATGCGGAACAGATGAAAAAAGGCCTGAAAAATGCCGAAGAAAAGCTCTGTGCCATTATGATAACAATATCATATTGAGAGAAAACAGGCAGGAGGCAGTTGCACATAATATCCTATTTCAGAAGTGTAAATTCACGGTTTTAGAATATATTTCCGCTGAGATTCCGGAATCATGCATTATTCTTTATCTCAAACAACTTTTTAATCAGTGCTTCTTCAAATCCGTTCTCCTGAGCCCTGGTGAGTGGGTATGAGACACCGAAGGAAGCCTCCACCATCCCCTGGGAGTCAAAAACCGGGGCGGCAAGGACTTACGCAAGAAACTTTATTGATTATTTTCCCCACAGGGAGCTTGGAATCATTTACCATAAACAGGGACGCCATGAGGAATCGCTCAGTGAACTGAATATATCCCTTTCCGCTCTCTATTCATCCCGAGCCGAATCTTACCTTTTATTGGCTGAAAAATCATCCTGCCAGAAGTAATTGAGCTCGCAAATCTGAAAATCGCCCGGCAATTCATTGTCGGGCTGATTTATCACGCCCCCGATCTCCTTCAGCCTCTCAGCACCCTTACGAATCCAATTATCATTTGCAACCACAGACGAAGGTACTCGGCAATTTTTTTCTTGACCTGACACATCATCTGCTGTACAGGAGTTTTATCAGGGCATAAATCTGACAATCCCATGTCCGATCTTGACAAATACTTCCGACCGCCGTCGGAGGAAAATGACCATCCGAAACTCCGATTCTGGAAAGAACTGATGAACCGCCCCGAAGTCGGCAAGGTTCTGTTTGAACTGAGAAGAGAGCGGGACGGACTGACCTTCAGACCCGCGAAGATGTATATACATCTCCTGTATCAGGACGGAAACGAGCCTCAGTGCGACTCGGAGGACTGGGATGATGATCTGAACAGGACGCTGACAGAAATGGAAATACCCGCAATCTCGGCTGACAATGAAAAGAAGCGTTTCGGACTGATGCTGAAAGGGCTTCTTGAGAAACCGGGCATCATGTTCGGAAACGCCGTATTCAACACAGTCCTCCTTGACATGTTGCGAAACAGCGGTTTCGGAGCCATGAGGGAAGTGCGGGAGAAACTGGAGAGAATACACAGGTCCCACCCGGACAAATGCGTTCACTGCCGTTTTTTCAAATTGACTTGATATTCTGAGATTTTTCCGATATAATCAGAACTTATTAGTATTTTATGCAGTTTTACAAACATGTTAACAAGAAAGGAGGTCATGTCGGATGCAAGTCCTGATTCTTTATTATTCAAAAGGCGGCAATACCAGAAGGCTGGCCGAGGTGATTGCAAAAGGTGTTGAAGAAGTCGAAGGAGTGAATGGAATCCTGAAAAACACAGATGAAGTAACTAAGGACGACTTTGCAGCCTCGGATGGAATCATTGCAGGATCACCGGTTTATTTTGGTGTGATGGCTGCCCAAGGCACTGGTTCAGTTCAATGGGATGGCCGTAATCATGCGGCTTTCTGAACCATGAGAAGCTGCGTCAGCGACAATCCTCTGCCTATGATGCCCAGAGCTGCGGCGGGAACTTTCCCTGTGGTGAAATGACTGCGGACAAAATTATGAATAATCCAGTATATGTCGAGGGTTCTCTGAAGCCCGCCGACCGACTTCGCACAGGTGTTGGTTCTGCGTCTGTATGCGGAATTGAGACGCCGCAGAGAACCGTTGAGAGATTCCACATGATTGGCATGGATATCCTTATTCTCAATATTCTGAACCGATCTGCCAGATGGGACTGCCTGCCGATCCTATTGTAATGACGATTAAATCCGGTCAGATCATGTCGATAGACAAGGGAGACTACAGGATAGAAGCAAGAATGAAACAACTCATCGAAACCGTAGAGAATGCGGATAACATTGCCGAAATCGGAATAGGGCTCAACCCGGCATCCCTGCTCAACGGGGATTTCCAGGAGGAAAAAAAGGCCAGGGGCACCTGCCATATTGCTATGGGTGATGATCTTTACTACAACGGGAATCACAAATGCGATGTGCATATCGACATGATCATGTACACACCCACTGTGATCATGGACGATATCGTGGTTGTCGATGCAGGCAAAGTGATGATGGAAAACCTGCGGTAGCTTCTGATTCAGCAAAGTACCATTTTAATATGCAGTTTAAGGAAAAAATATGAACGGTGATACCAGCAAAGTTATGTCAATCGAAATGGCAGTCTCTCGTTTCATGAGCGATGGCGCTCATATTTCAATCGGAGGATTTACTCTGAACCGGAATCCCATGGCCGCTGTTTACGAGATCATCCGCCAGGGATTTAAAGAGCTGCATGTCTATGCCCATTCCAACGGCACCGGCGTGGATGAACTGATCGGCGCCGGCTGCGTGGACAAGCTGGAGATTGCTTATGCCGGCAACGGCAAGACCGCGGCCACCTGCATCCGGTTCCGCAAAGCTGTTCAGGAAGGAACGCTGAAGGTGGAGGACTACTCCAATTTCATGATGAGCCTCCGGTTTCTGGCCGGGGCCATGGGGGTGCCGTTTATGCCGACGCTGTCCGGATTCGGATCGGAAATCACCACCATCTGGGGATTCTCAAAGGAGATGAGGCAGGCAGACCCAAAAATGGCTGATGACAAACTGCTGATCATGGACAACCCTTTCGGCATATGGGGAGATGCGTCCAAGGTGCTGCTGGTGCCGGCCATCAATCCGGATGTCACCTTTGTTCATGTTCAGAAGGCGGACACCATGGGCACCTGCCGCATTGACGGTCTGACCTTTGCAGACGTGGAGCAGGTCAAAGCGTCCAGACAGGTGGTGGTCAGTTGTGAGGAACTTGTCGAACCTGATGATCTCAGGGAATTTCCGGAGCGCAACCAGATACCGTTTCTGCACGTTTCCGCGGTGTGCCATGTTCCCCACGGTGCTTACCCGACCGCTGTGTATCGGCATTATGACTACGATTCCGACTATCTGCGGGCCTATGCCGCGGCTGCAAAAGATGACAGCAAATTTGTGACATTTCAGGAAAAATATCTGTATGGCGTACAGAACCACCAGAGTCTGCTCAGTCTAATCGGGCAGGAGCGGCTGGATGCGATTAAGGCGGATGCCCGGACAGGATATGCCGTCAACATGAAAAGAGGCTGAATATGCAAACGCAGGACTATTCATTAAAAGAAATGATGGCTATCATGGCGGCACGGGAAATCAAAGACGGCGACATTGTTTTTGCCGGCACAGGCATCTCCATGCTTGCCGCCACCGCTGCAAAGAATATTAACGCCCCCAACTGTGTCATCTTTTTCGAGACCGGTGCCATTGATTCGATTATCGAGGAACTTCCCCTCGCGGTGGCAGATCCCAGAGTCATGTACTGGTCAGCGTCCAACACCGGGCTGCTGGAAGCTTTTGCAACCATGCAGAACCGCATCACCGGTGACAGGGTCATCGCCATCCTCGGTGCGGCCCAGATAGACAAATATGGCAACCTCAACACGACCGCCATCGGTGATTATCACCTGCCCGAAACCAGGTTCTCAGGCAGCGGCGGGGGGTGCGATGTGGCCTCATTCGTTCCAAGGTGTATCGCATTCATGCAGCATGAAAAACGTAAGTTTGTTGAAAAATTGGACTATCTCACCAGCCCGGGACAGTTGCAGGGCAGCGGCTCCAGAGAAGCTGCCGGTTTGCGTCCCGGAGGTGTGAATGTGGTCATCACCAACATGGCGGTGATGCGGATGGACTCTGCAAGCGGTGAAATGTATCTGGATCAGTACTATCCCGGGGTCACTCCCGAAACAATACTGGACAACATGCAGTTTTCTGTAAACATTTCACAGGCAAAACAGGCCAGGCCCCCCACCGAGACCGAATTGAAGACACTGAGACAAAAATGTGATCCTCAGAGGCTGATTTTGGGATAATCAGGATTGATCCTGTCCCGCCGCTTTCGCTCCGGGTTTAGCAGCCGGTGAACGATGCGATCTCATTTGAACAGTTTGCTCAGGACAACAAGGGTTTTCCCAAATTTCAATTTGAATCCGTGAAGCCCTTCCGATAAAGGATTTACGAACTCTCCGTTCCGCAAGAGCCGATTTCAACTGTCTTTCATACTCTGTGATCTGAATATCGGCCTCAGCCTTCTGATAATAACTGAGATTTTTTAAAGGCCGGAAGCCGGACATAAGCACCCTGCCATAATCTTTTCTGATTATAACGCTTTTAGGGGAGGCCTGAAATCAGCCCTGCGTCGCACCTTTTT
>JAOZLU010000783.1 GCA_029934695.1 Desulfobacterales bacterium
ATAAAGTCTCCCTAATAGATGGATGTTTGATGTTGGATGTTTGATGTTTGATGTTTGATGTTGGATGTTTGATGTTGGATGTTGGATGTTTGATGTTGGATGTTTGATGTTGGATGTTTCAAACATCAAACATCAAACATCGAATATCAAACATCAAATTTTACCGATTCGCCTTCCGGATTCCCAACTGATCCAAGGCAATGATCCACTTGCAGATATTGGATGATCCTTCCACCATGGTGTAAGTGGGGGTGTCGCGATAGTAGCGGGCAACAGGATATTCTGTTGAGTAGCCGTAAGCCCCGAGAATCCGCATGGCATAGTTGGCGCATTTGGTGACAACCTCGCCTGCAAAATACTTGGCCTGAGCGACATCAAGCCCGTTATTCAGTTTTCCCTGATCCTTTGCCCATGCGGCTTTGTAAACAAGGAGCCGGGCCGCTTCGATTTCTGCGGACATCTGGGCAACCATATCCTGATTCATCTGGAATTCGCCGATGCGTTTGCCAAACTGCTTCCGATCCTTACAATATTTCAGCACCGCGTCGAGACATGCCTGGGCAAGACCCACGCCTCCGGCTGCCGCGGAAAGGCGTGTCTGATTCAAAGAACTGAACACGATTTTGGCGCCGTCCCCGACATTTCCGAGAAGATTTTCCTTGGGCACCTTGGTATCGCTGAGGAAGACCTCGCCTGTGGGAGAAGAATGTGACCCCATTTTTTCCAGCTTTGAAGTCTTTACACCATTGAAATTCTTCATCTCCACAACAAACGCGGAAAGCCCTTTTGATCCTTTGGAGCGATCAGTGTAGGCATAATAAATAATCGCATCCGCCACATTGGCATTGGAAATCCACGTTTTGGAACCGTTCAGGAGCCAATGATCTCCCATGTCCTCGGCCGTGGATGACATGGCCATCACGTCAGAGCCTGCATCCGGCTCGGTAATTCCGAATCCTCCCACATATTCAGCATTGACCAGCTTGGAGATATATTTCTTCTTCAACTCCTCGCTGCCATACCTGTATATCGTATAAGCGCATCCGAGGGTCTGCATATTGATCTGAACTCTGAGAGAACTTGAAGCCCTTGCAATTTCCTCGGTCACAATCATTGACGCGAGCCAGCCCACATCATCTCCGTCGTATTCTTCAGGGATGACTGTTCCGAAAAAGCCCTGTTCCGCCATGGGTTTGATGGCTTCCTCATAGGGAAAATAATGGTCATTGTCCCATTCATCTGCAAAAGGGGCGATTTTTTTGGCAGCAAACTCTCGAACTGCCTTTCTTATCATTTCAAGTTCTTTTGACAATGCAAAATCCATGTTTGTTCATTCCTCCTAAGTTTATTATTGAGTTTAAAAAAGTTCGGCATCCTTTATTTACCTGAATTCATCAGTGTAAGGATGCGCTGTGATATCCAAAATTTTTTTGTCTGGAGAAGACGGGGAACCTCATCTGCACACGGCGTTTACTCATCAATCCATCCCTGGCCACAAGCTCCGAGATCGGAACCCCTTCCTCATCTTCTGTAACCCGCTTCACGCGGACAGGCATGTTGCTGTCACGGTAAAACCACCATCCTGCCGAGGATGCCAAGGTGTTGATATATTCAGGGTGATGGGAGATGAGCAGGGTTTGAAGATCGCTGTCGCTGCAAAGGTCCCAGAGCCTTGTGAGCCAAGGCTGTATCTCCGGAAGGGCCAGAAAGTTTTCCGGCTCATCTATGCACAGGGTATAGTCCTGATATTTGGCATGATGAATGATTGAATATAAGGCAATCAACGCGCGCTGCCCGTCAGATATTTTGTCAAACCGGTATTCAACCCCATCACGTCCGTCTTTCTCTTTTGAGAAATATAAATGAAGCAGATGCTGCTCCTCACCGACCTTTGCAAATCTGAAATATCTGAATCCCTCCATCAGTGCTTTCAGATCAGATGCTATGTCAGCGGTCGTTCCCTGATTCCGGGAGATGTGACGATACCATGAGACAAAATTCTCCGCTCCCGCGTCCAACTGGGATTCCTCCCGGGTGCTGGTTCCGGGCATCATCATCGGATTGATCTGGACAATGATGAATCGCCTCATCCGTTCCTTGAACCAGGTGAGCCGTGTATTGTCATGTCTCGGCGGAAGGGATGAGAGGAGAGAGTTGAACGAATCAAAAGGGTATGTCGGGCCTTTTGAATGATTATCACCGAAAATATGCGCCTCTCCACCCTCAAAGTTCAGCAAAGGCTTATTGTCAAACCATAATCGCTCACAATCCACTCGGGCAGACAGTCTCACCTCATTATGCTCAATGGCCAGTTCATACTTGTATGTTCCGCCGTTCCCCTGAATTTCCAATTCAAAAGCCTGTTTTAATGACTTATCCCAGTGCGTCAGTTCCTCAGTTCTGAACAGGGTTGCAATTTTCTCATCCGCGTTTATGAATTGCCGGAGTTTACGCAACGCGTCAAAAATGGTTGACTTGCCCACGCCATTAGGCCCCAGGAACAGGTTGATGGTGTCAATGTCAAGCTCAAAATTTGATAAACACCTGAAATTGTTGATATATATTCTTTTAAACATATATAATAGCCTTTTTTTATACGCACCATAAATTTCCCTTTATATCTCACATAAAGGCGCAGGTGAATTTATGCTCAAGTGTCTGCCTGATTTCAGACAGTCGCAGTCCCGGAAAACTGTCCGGGGACAGCCTGGCGGAACGAGCATTCTTCCTTTTCTTATCCGCTTTCCCCTACAGTTCTGTGCCTGAACTCAAAAGCGAAATATAACAGGATCAACAAAATCCGTCAGAATCAGTCAATTTCAGGACCGCCCGACACCTT
>JAOZLU010000186.1 GCA_029934695.1 Desulfobacterales bacterium
AGACCGACTTTTGCATAAAAGTTTCCGTAACCTAAGTCCCAGCGGTTATTCATGTCCACATCCCACTGGATTCCCAATTCACCGCTGGCACCTGCACTGAATGTTACAGGAATGATAATAATCACAAAAGTTTTTGAGGTTCCGACTTGCTTTGAAAAACTTTTTTTACCCTTATTAATAAGGTAACCTTCTTTATAATAAGCCCAAATGCTCTGGTTTAAAAAGCGGACATCCAAATCAAGGTAGGACTTACCCGCCTCAGCAGGCATGGCTTCTGCTTTCCCGTCAGCGCCAAGTATTTCAAACTTTTTGCCCAATACCCACACATGGGCATTCCCATCAGCACTGGCAAGAGCGCCTCTCTTACCGAGCTGTGCATAGGCGTGAGCGGCAATGCCTGCGCCGAAGGTAGTATTGGCAAAGTTCTTTTGGTAGCCTCGGGACCATTTTATAACAGTATCATTCCGGGCTGTCTTGCGCTCTTTGCTATCCCGATCTTCTGTGAAACGATCCGGCATATCAACGACATCCAGTTCACTCACTTCCACAACATCAGATGTTCCGTCAATCCATGAAACAATATTAAAGGTTGAGGCTGTGCCGATACTTCCCTTCAATCTTTCAATGAGTTCAGAGGGCAGAAGCAGGGTCAGCGCCACGCTCTTTTCCACCTCAGGCCCGACATCTTCCACTGTCAGAACATCGGTAAATTGCTCGATATCACTGTCCCATACCAGCAGATCAGCATACATGCCTTTTCTCAATTCAAGGCCGAATTTAAGCGGAAGTTCAGGCTGTACCATCATGCTGGGAGCAATATGGATGGTTAATTCCACACGGCCATCCGGCAACAGGCCACGGATTTCAGGATCCCGAGTTTTCGAGTTCAGTATCCGTTTCTGAAGTTCAAGACCTTCTTCGGTTGGAAGAAATGCAACAGATGTTTGCAGATCAACAAACTGGATGTTCAGGGCAAAAGGTTCATCCTCAGACACTCCGGGGTCGGTTTCATCATCATCCCCCGGGACATCTTCAATTGAAACAACCGTACCATCGTCAAGAACAGTGCCGTCCTCAATAGCTATTCCATCAATATATACAGTACCGTCTTCATCAACAACAATATCTTCTTCGGACATGTCTCCATCGGACACATCATCCCCTAAATCGTCAGGAGCAGCCTGAACCATACCGGCAGATGTCCCGGAAGCTGCCTGGGCATCTGTAAAATAATCGCCCCCTGCTAACGAGATTGTTGAAAAAAGAAAAAGAGTAACCCAAAAGGTCAGACATCTTCCCCCCATCTTTTCATACAATTTTGTCATGATTTTCCCTCCTTAAAATTTTTATGTTAATGTTACAGCAGAGTTAAGAGTTATGGCAATTAAAACTGCATTTATTGCCTGACAAATTTGCTCTGCCAAAAAATACTCTTTCCGTCATTCCTGATGAAGCGGGAATAGTTACTTTAAATATAGAAAAATATTGCAACTATATAAAAAGTTTATGAAAACCTGCGGACTATAACTCGCAGGAAAATAACGGCAGTTGAGAATGGGCAGTGGGTTTTTTGAGGACTCCTGCCTTTTTTGAGTGTTCGTTATTTTTATATAAGACCGTCCGTGTCTTATATATCGTCGGGGGGCCGGTCACAGCCAGACCTTTATGCAGGATGTTCACAGCGGCGTTATGGTCAGCGTCAGTTTCCACTGAATAATTGACGCATGACGGATTTTTACATCTGTAAACTTCGCCATTACGGGCTGTTTTATCCTTCGTGCCGCATTTATGGCAGATTTGGCTGGTATAGGCCGGATTTATGCGGAGCATCCGGACACCGGCCTCCTCACACTTTCCAACAATCTGATTTCCCCTATCTGTAAATCTTTTATGTCAATCATACAGTATATCTTACAAATAATTTTAATTTTATTGCCTGACAAATCTGCCCTGCTAATAAAAATGCATCAATTTCTCCCTTCTTGTCATTCCTGCGAAAGCAGGAATCCATTTTTCAATGCCACACGAATTTCACTTCCGCAAGGATAATATAATGCGGAAATGTCAGTTTTCACTCCTTAAAGTCATCAGTGCAAAATTAATGATAAAATAAATTGACTTTTAAAAAAAAGCATATTACAAGGGATGTAGATGCGTGTCAATATCTAAATTTAAAAAAATAACTTTTAAAATGATCCATCAGGTATTTTCATATAGTTTTCAGATTTATGTTCGCCCTGGCATGATTTTTGCTGCCACAATAAAATCATGCAAAATCAGATAAACGCTTAATTTTGTCAGAGAGGTATTCATTTTGAATCTTTCATCAAAACCAGATCAGTCCAAGTCAGGGAAATTTCCCAAATGGTTGTTTTTTGCAAGTTTTATACTCCTGCTCCTTCTTGTTTCGGCTGTCATATATATGGGAGGACATAAGGGCGGCCCCGGAAGATCATTGCCCGTGGAAAAAGGTTCTCTGGAGGCAAATGTTCCTTCCGACCAGGCAGCCATTCCCGAAAACAGGGTGGAAAGCAGCTCCGGCAAATTATGCCCCAAGCCGTTGCTATGGAACATAGGTGCCCGTCAGATGTATGATTATGAACTGGAAACGGATATTACCCTTGACCCTTCTGTAATGGCAGGGCAGCCAATCGCAGGAGACAGCCAAAAAAAGAAAGTGAAGATGACGATAAAAGGAACCCTTAATTTCCGAATTTTCGGAAGTCCGAAGAGCGTTTCCGGAATGCCGGGAGAAAAGAAGAAAATCATATATGTGGGATTTCAACTTTCTCCTGTCCAAGTAAATATTTATGGAAAGCCGGGAGCAGAGGGAACACGAGCGCCTGATCTTGAGAAACTATATCAGACTTTTTTTGTTGTGGCTTATGTAAAAGAAGGGGCACCCGCACTTTTTTATTTTCCGGAACAGCTTGACGAGAAGGACAAGACCTCATTATCGGAAATTGTGAAAATTGTTCAGATGGTTGTACCCTTGGAAAATTTGTCAAACGAATGGGATGATCAGGGAGTGCTTCGATGGAAGGAGGATGAAACCCACGCTGTCGGATTATTTGAATCTGAGTATTTTGTCCGTAAGGATGAATGCGACTCCATACATAAAAAAAATATACGCTGTTTATCACTCCAGGCGATGGAAGATCAGACAGGCACTTCGGAGAGACTGAAACTGACAGGACACGTTGTCAAGTCCGAATTTAAAGGAATAATTGCCCCTGAATCATCGTGGTTAAAGGAATTTTCCGGTTCTGAGGTCTTTGAGATTCAAGCGGAAAAAGGAGTTTGGTCTGAGTCACAAGTCAGCATAAATCTCAGACTGCGTAATTTTGATCCGGATTCCAGCCTTCCGATCTGGAATGAAACCCGTTCCGCAAAGGAAATCATAGAATCATTTATTATGTCTGGAAAGAAACAAGGGGAAACCACAGGTGCCTGGGAAAAAAGGCGTCTTCAAAGTTTGGCTGAAAAACTTGAGGATCTTTCGGTTTCACAAATTATGCTGGAGATAAAGAATGCCGCAGCATCCGGAGCCAGCCAGTCTGATTTGGCAACTCTGAGCCATACCCTCCGTGATTTTCTTGAGCTTTACCCGGAAGAAGCAGATTCTATCCCTCCCCTTCTCAAAGAAAGGAATTTAACGGGAAAAGCAGCGGGGAGTGTGCTTCTTGCCCTTGAACTGGTCGGCCATCCGGAGGCCCAGACCGCGCTCAAAGATGTTTTTGAGGATAACGATCAGATATCGGACAACCGTCTGAGGGCAATTGTTGCAGCCGGTGGAATCGCAAAATCTGAGGAAGAACTTGTTGAAAGCCTGTTCAATCTGTCAGAGGCTGGGCGCGAAGGGGGAAATGATGACGATCTGGAAAGGGCTGACACATCTCTTCTTGCCTTGGGCATTCTGAGCTATTCCCTTTCCAAAGGAGAGGAACCTGCCGAATCGAATGCCATTAATGAGAGAATCGTCACTTCCCTACAGAGATCAGAGGATAAGAGGGAACGCGTGATGTGCCTGAAAGCTCTCGGCAATACATCAAACCCGGATATCATATCCGCGATTGAGCCTTATCTGACATCAGAATCGGCTGCAGAACGGGCTGCTTCTGCCGGGTCCTTACGAAATTTTTCAGATGAACACACTTTGGAACTTCTTGTTGATTCTATGGAAGATGATCCGGAATCCGGTGTCCGAAAAGCTGCCATAAGTGCCTTGTCAGACCGGGGAGGAATTGGGATTGTCGAACCTGTCTGCAGACATCTTCCCAATGAACCGGATGACTATCTGAGACGCATGATGGTAAGTGTTTTGGGAAAAAATAAAACTCCTGAGGTCGTTGATACATTGAAGAAACAACTGGAAGTGGAAACTTCAAGCGAGGTGGCAAAAGAGATATATCGGGTTTTATACGGAAAATAAGGCATCCTTCATAGAAGCCAAAAAGTAGTTTACACTTTTTCTGATCTGCGGAACGGCTTTGCAGGTCTTATGAAACAATTTGCAAAATTGTTCTGCGCTGAAGTGTAAACTGACAAATGAAGGATGCCGAAAATAAGGCGGGAATTTTAAGGTTCCCAAACTGAGGAGGCGAAATGCAAAGAAAGCTGGAAAATGGAATTTTGACAGTTATAATAGTTTTAGCATCATTCTGTTTTATTTCCGGGAATCTCTCGCTGGCGAATGCGAGCGGTTCCATATCGGGAAAAGTAACCACCGTTGATGGTCAGCCGATTCCAAGCGCATGGATTGATGCGAGCAGCGGTATATGCGGTGCGACTTGGATTGGCAGCGGTAAGACTGATGAGCAGGGAGACTACCTCATTAATCTCCCATCGGGAGACTATTATGTTTCCTCTTATGCTTCATCCGACCAAACTTATATTGACGAATGGTGGAATAACGGAGACGGAACAACCAACTGCAACGAAGCCGTCCTGGTGACCGTTTCCGAGGGACAAACCACATCCGGAGTCAATTTCGGGTTGAAGGGAAAGGGCGGGATATCCGGAAAAATCGTCTCGAATGAAAATCAGCCCATTGCGAATGTAAAGGTTGATGCAACCAGTCTCTGTGGTGAAACCTTCTATGGCAGCGGCACAAGCGATGAGAGCGGAAACTATCTGATTCCTGATCTCCCCGAAGGAAATTATTATATTTCCACATATAATGAAAATTACCCCGGCGAATGGTGGGACAATGGGGACGGAACAACCGACTGTAACGCGGCCGTGCAGGTAACCGTTGTCAGGGGAGATGCCGTATCCGGGATTAATTTCCAATTGGGCGCAGGTGAAATTTCGGGAACAGTGATCACCAACGGCGGCCAGCCCATTCCAAACATACGGGTGGAAGCAACCAGCCTGTGCGGTGAAACATGGTACGGAGAGGACACAACTGATGCAGCAGGCTCTTATTCAATCACCGGACTCCGTCCAGGCACTTATTATATCTCCACCCATGATGACAACAAAGACTACATCGGCAAATGGTGGAATAGCGAAAGCGGGACAACTGACTGTGACGAAGCTGGTCAGGTAATCGTCACCGAAGGGCAAACTGTCTCAGAGATCAATTTTTCATTGGATGAACCGGGGAAGATTTCCGTGACAGTGACCACAAGCAGCGGCCAGGCCATTCCGGAGATACAGGTGAATGCAACGGGTCTGTGTGGTGAAACCTGGTACGGCGGAGGTAAAACCAATGCCCAGGGAATCTGCTTAATTTCCGGCCTCCTTCCGGGGGACTACTATATTTCCAGCTATGATGAAAACAAAAACTATGTTGACGAATGGTGGGACGGCGGAAATGGAACGAGCGACTGTAACAACGCCGGGCAGATAAGCGTTACCGGAGGGCAGACGGCATCTGCCTCTGTCCCCTTGGACGGCCCGGGTAAGATTTCCGGCAAAGTCACCGCAACCGATGGACAGCCAATTGCAGATATATCAGTGAATGCCTGGGATTTATGCAATGCAGCCTGGTATAACGGAACTGTAAGCGGATCGGACGGAAGCTATTTAATTCCCGGGCTGCTTCCGGGTATTACCTATTATATTTCTGCTTATGACGGAGATAAGATTTATACTGGTGAATGGTGGGATGGCGGAGATGGGACAATTGACTGCAAGGAAGCCGCACCTCTGACAGTCATCGCAGGACAGATCACATCCGGAACTGACTTTGTGTTGGACAAAGGCGGAGCAATTTCCGGGAAGATAACCATAAGCGGCGGCCCGTCAGATATATGGGTGAACGCTTCCAGTATCTGCGGAGAAACCTTTTATGGAAGAGTCGAAGCTGACACAGCAGGAAACTATTCCCTTGCCGGACTCCCTCCGGGCGACTATTATATCTCCACTGATGACGGAGACGGAAAGTATGCCGCGAAATGGTGGAACAGCGGAGATGGGGCAGCCAACTGCAATGAAGCGGCGGCGGTAACTGTTGTCACAGGACAGGCCACATCCGGAATCAATTTCTCATTAACTGAAAATGGTATAATTTCCGGGAAGATAACCGCCACAAACGATGACCAGCCCATCTCAGATGTATGTGTGTATGTGCGGGATCACTGCGGTGAAAATATTTATGGTCAGGGCGGAACCGACACAGAAGGAAATTATCTGATTCCCGGGGTCACGCCGGGTGCTTATTATGTTTTCAGCTATGTTTCATGTGTCACTCAGCAAAACTATGTAAACGAATGGTGGGATAATGGGGATGGAACAACTGACTGTAACGGAGCCGCATCGGTGACTGTTACCGCGGGACAGACCTTTCCCAATATTAATTTCCAACTGGCCCAGGGCAGTGCGATTTCCGGAAAAATAACCACAGGCGGCGGTCAGGTCATTCCGAATATAAAGGTGAATGCGTGGGATATCTGCATGGAAAACTGGTATGGAGAAGGGCAGACTGATGCAGATGGAAAATATCTGATTTCCGGACTCTCCGAAGGTGATTACTTCATTCTTACCGATGCTTCAGACAGTCAGCAAAATTATATGGACGAATGGTGGGACAGTGCGGAGGGAACAGCCAACTGTAACGAAGCTGCGCCAGTAGCTGTTGTCATGGGACAGATCACTGCCGATATTGATTTCATGCTGAATGAAGGCGGCACGATTTCCGGAAAAATAACCGCAAACAATGACCAGCCCGTTTCAAACGTATGTGTGGGTGCCGCAGGCAGCTTATGCGGAGAGCCTTATACGGGAAGTCAAACCGACGATGAGGGAAACTATCTGATTTCCGGACTTTCCCCGGGTTCCTATTACGTTCTCACGGATGTCTCATGTTACTATCAACAAGGTTACACAGACAAATGGTGGAACAATGATAAAGGGACAACCGACTGCAACCAATCCGAGCCGATAACCGTTACTTCGGGACAGGAAACTTCCGGGATCAGTTTCTCATTGAATTCTCCTCAGAAGATTCCCCTGGTATCGGGATGGAACTGGATATCGTTCAGTATGTTGCCGGAAGACAAAAACGTGGGAAATGTTTTGAGCGATTATCCGGCACAGGATAATGATGTAATCAAAACAGTGGAAGGAACAGCGACTTATTACGAGGGCGATTGGTACGGACTTTCTGAAGGGATAAAGGCGGGTGCTATGTACTTGCTGAACACACAATCTTCAAATCCCGGCAATCTGAATATTGAAGGTCATACAGTTGATGTTTCCGAGCCCATTACCATCAGACCCGGTTGGAACTGGATCGGTTTTAATCCTCAGAAATCAATGAGTATTGCAACTGCTCTGACTTCGCTGCATCCGTCCGACAACGATCTGATCAAAACAACTCCGAGTCAGGGCGGAACTGCCACTTATTACGGCGGCCAGTGGTGGCCTGCTGATTATAAACTCAGGCCTGGAGTCGGATATTTATTGAAATCAAGCCTTTTTGATACGCTGAATTATCCTGAATCCTACAACTCGGAGGCTGGAAGACGACGCACAAATCCTGCTGGAAAAAATATGCGTTCCATGCCTGACTGGGAAAATCCGACAGGTATGCATTATACAATGACAATCCACGCCAAAGTTCAGTTAGATAACGGGCAGTTTATTGACCCTGACGGGAGTAAACTGGCTGCGTTTAAAGATGGTGAATGTCGGGGAATAGTTACTATTGATCCGGGACCTGCGGGGAAATGGTTTCAACTGACGGTGGCATCAAATGAAGACGGGGAATCAGGTCTTTCACTGAAAGTCTATGATACTGAAACTGAAAAAATCTATGACATTCAGGAAACAGTTGACTTTGTGGTAGATGAAACGATTGGTCAGATATCTGCTCCTGCCATTTATACAGCCGAAGCCGACGTTATGCATGAATTTACGCTTGCCGATGCCATTACAGCTTTGAAAGTGCTTTGTGGTTCAGATATCAAAGGTGAAAGTATCAATATTGAAGATGTAAATGAGGACGGAAAGATCGGACTGGAAGAAGTGATATCTATTCTCTGGAAAGTTTCGGCTTCAGAGGATAATCAAGTTTCTGATAAGTGAGGAAAGGAAAAATATGAGGCGATCCAGTACAATTTTGATAATCGGGTTACTTACACTTGGAATGGCAGTGAATTGTGTTTCTGCTTCAGAACCGCCGTGGGAAAAGCCGAAGAATATGCAGTACTCAATGATAATTCACGCCAGGATTCAAGTTGACGGACAATTCATTGAGGCGGATGGGAGCAAATTGGCGGCATTTAAGAACGGCAACTGTCGGGGAGTTGAGGCGATTCAGCAAGGTCCTCTGGAAAAATGGTTCCAGCTGAGTGTCGCATCAAATGAAACTGCTGAATCGGATTTTGCATTGAAGGTTTATGACGCTGCAAGCGATCAGATCTATTGTGTTCAGGAATCCTTCAATTTTGTCATTGATCAAACAGTCGGTTTGATAAATACGCCTCAGATTTATACAGCCCAAGCCTGTCCCGAAATCGGAGTGACGGTGAGAATCAGCCCGGAAATTATTTACCTGAATCATGAAGCTGCAGGCAGCACATTTGAGATTGGCGTTATATTGGAAAATGCTTTTGATCTTGGCGCTTTTCAGTTCAATATCAATTACGATCCTGCCATTGTCAGTATTGAGCAAGACAGTCACGTTGTCTTGGGGACTTTTCTGGAAAGCACTGGAAGAACAGCTGATAAATTCATTGAAATTGACAGTAATAGTGGAACACCGACTCTTGTTGCCATTACTTCCGGTGAAAATGCAGGCCCGGATGGCAATGGTGTCTTGGGGAAGATAAGTTTCACTGTAAAAAGCCTGCCTGGAACTGACGGCGCACTGAGCCTTAGCGGAGTCCAGTTTACAAATGCGAGCGGCCCTCCTTTTTCTGTTTTGCCAGTGGATGAAATCACCGGTGCAGTGATTAAAAAAACCATAATACCTACACATACCATAACAGCCAGTGTCGAAGGTCATGGAAATATTAATCCAGCCGGAAGCATGACTGTGCCGCAGGGAGAGAGTCAAGCCTTCAGCATATTGCCTGATGGGTGTTATCACATAGAAGATGTTCAGGCAGACAATATATCTGTTGGCGCTGTAGCTTCTTACGAATTCAAAAATATAAACAAAGATCATACGATAAATGTTGAGTTTGCTGTGGACACCCACATCATAGGTGCCAGTACAGGGGATAACGGGAGCATTTCGCCTTCCGGCAATGTGACGCTGAACTGCGGCTCGAATCAAGTCTTCACGATAACGCCAAAAAATGAATGCTATCGGATAAAAGATGTTCTGGCGGACGGTGTTTCTGTTGGCCCTGTGAGTTCTTACGAATTCAAAAATGTGACAGGAAATCATACGATAGCGGCTTTTTTTGTCATAAACCAATGCACTGTCACCCCCATTCCCGGAGTTGGAGGAAATATCTCTCCTTCTGGAGCCGTTACTGTGGACTGCGGTTCGGAGCATATATTCAGCATGACACCCAACGTATGCTACGATCTAAAAGATGTTATGGAAAACGGCGAATCAGGAGGAGTGCATCCCTATACGTTTGAATGTGGCGGTAGTGGAAGTTATACGATAGAGCCTGTATTTGCCCCCAGTCCCCCTTGCGTTCTAGAAGCCAATGCGGGGGAGGGAGGAAGTATTAAACCTTCCGGCACTGTGAGTGTGGATTGCGGATCAAGTGAAACCTTTGCTATCACGCCTGATGAATTCCGTCATATATCAGATGTTGAAATAGATGGCGAGTCAGTTGGCAACATGAGTTCTTACACATTTGAATGCGATGGAGCCGATATTGAAAAGCATGAGATAGAGGCTGATTTTACCTCCTGCCTCTGTAAAGTGGAAGCCAGTGCAGATGAGGGAGGGAGTATCTCTCCTTCTGGCAGTATGTCATCAGATTGCGAATCTGAGCGGATTTTCACCATAATACCTGACAAATGCTATGAGATAAAGGATGTGATAGTAGATGGTGAATCAAAAGGAGCCATAGACTCTTACGCCTTCAAATGTGATGACGGAGCCGAAAATCATACAATAAAAGCTGCTTTTGTCATTAAAACCTGCATTATGGAAGTCACTGAAAGTGATAATGACGGAGGGAACATCTCTCCTTCTGGAAATGTGTCTTTGAACTGCGGCTCGGAGCAAACCTTCACCATAACATCAGATGAATGCTATGAAATAAAAAATGTCATAGTGGATAATGAATCAAAAGGAAATATAACTTCTTATATATTACAATGTGATGGGATCGAAACTCATAAGATAACTGCCACATTTACCCGAAAGGCTATCTATGGTGATATAAACCAGGATAACGATGTTGATCTGAAGGATGCCATACTCGCTTTCCGAGTTTTAGTCGGAGCGATTACTTCATCTCCGACTCTTCAAAAAAAAAATGATATCAATGGAGATGACAGGATAGGGATGGAAGAAGTCATTTATATTTTGCATGGATTGCAAGCAGGCAATGACTCAGGTGCCAATTTGGAGGATGCCATCTCAACCCTGAATCTGATCTCCGGCAGAAATGGTGATGAGATTACAGTATGCGCGGATATAAACAGAAATGGTAAGATAGGAACAGAAGAAGTTCTTTATATTTTACAGATTATCACAGGTGATATAACTCCTTGACAATCATTTTCTCTTAGTTTTGGATCTGGACATTCACAGACTCCGCCTGAGAACAAGGACTTGGAGACAACGCCCCGCCATGCTTACACCGGCTGCATCGGCTTTGTCGCTCCGGA
>JAOZLU010000187.1:0-1571 GCA_029934695.1 Desulfobacterales bacterium
TGCGGGTTTCGTTTTTTACTGCGTAAAAAATCGAAATCCTTCACCCACCCTACAAACTGCAAACTTATGCCTGTCTCTTCTTTTCTTCCAAAACAGACTCCACAAGGTTTTGTATCTCCGCAAGTCTTTCTTCTGATATGGCCTCAAAACGGAGTACAAGGGCCGGCTGGGTGTTGGATGCGCGCACAAGCCCCCATCCGTCGTCAAACAGGACCCTGACCCCGTCAATATCAATCACGTTGTAGTGTTCACGGAAATATTCGGTCACTTTCTCCACCACGACAAATTTTTTGTCATCCGGGCATTCCACGCGTATTTCAGGGGTGCTGCAGGTTTTGGGAACATCGGATAGCAGTTCGGAGATGGTCTTTCCCGTTGTTGCCAGAATTTCAAGGAGCCGGCAAGATGCGTAAGTCGCGTCATCATAGCCGAAATACCGGTCCGCAAAAAATATATGCCCACTCATCTCGCCTGCCAGTTCAGCCTTTTCCTCCTTCATCTTCTGCTTGATCAGGGAATGGCCGGTCCGCCACATGATGGGCCTGCCGCCGTGTTTCTCGATGTCATCATACATGGTTTTTGAGCATTTGACCTCGGAGATGAAGGTTGCCCCAGGTTTTCTGGAGAGAATTTCCCGGGCAAAGATGATCATCAGTTTATCTCCGAATACAATCTCCCCTTTCTCATCCACCACGCCGATACGGTCACCATCGCCATCATAGCCGATGCCGATATCCAGCCCTTTTTCCTTTACCAGGGCGATAAGGTCTTTCATGTTCTTTAAAACCGTAGGGTCTGCTTCGTGATTCGGGAACGTGCCGTCCATGTCGCAGAAAATGTCATGAACCTCGCATCCGATATTCTTTATAATTGGAACGGCAACAGGTCCGGCTGTGCCATTTCCGCCGTCTAATCCCACTTTGAGCGGTTTGGCCAAAGTGATATTTTCCTCCACATAAGCCTTGTATGCCGGGATCACATCATCAGCGGACAGCGAACCTTTTCCCTGAGCAAATGATCCGTCGTTGATGATGGCGAGGATTTTCTGAATATCCTCCCCATGAACAGAATCCAAGTGGCTGCAAACCTTGAATCCGTTATATTCCTTTGGATTGTGGCTTGCCGTGATTATGACACCGCCTTCTTTTTTAAGGTGTTGGATTGAAAAATAAAACACCGGTGTAGGGCAGATTCCGATATCAACGACATCGCATCCTGTTGAGAGCAGCCCCTCAATTATTTTTTCAGAATACAGATCAGACGTTACCCGGCAATCCCGGCCAACAGTGAGTTTTGTGCAACTGTGCTGCTTCAGATATGTGCCGATTCCCTTTCCGATCAGCAGGACTTCGTCTTCCGTCATATCCTTTCCGGCGATTCCCCGGATATCATATTCTCTGAAAATTTCTGGGTTCATAAATCTCTCCTTCTATTGAGCGTTTGTCATTGTTCACAAGGAAATGTAGGGTGGGTGAAGCGAAGCGGAACCCACCTTATGCGAGGCGGAACCCATCTCATGCGAGGCGGAACCCATCTCATGCGAGGCGGAACCCATCTCATGCGAGGCGGAA
>JAOZLU010000187.1:1671-7557 GCA_029934695.1 Desulfobacterales bacterium
ATGCGAGGCGGAACCCATCTCATGCGAGGCGGAACCCATCTCATGCGAGGCGGAACCCACCTTATGCGAGGCGGAACCCGCCTCATGCAAACTGGTGGGTTTCGCTTCGCTCCACCCACCCTACATTTTTTTACATATTACCATCCCCAAATCAAGGCAATAATCCCGACTATCCAGCAATACGGCGAGAAAAGATGCATCTGGCCTGCTTTTACAATATAGACAAGCAGTTTCAACGCACAGTATCCCACAATGCCTGCTGTAATTGTGCCCAGAATCGTAACTCCGTCCAAGGCATGGAGAGATGCTTCTCTCAGGCTCAGAATCTCAGCACCCACAATTGCGGGTATGGACAGAAGAAATGAATACCTGGCCGCTGTTTCCCGGGACAGTCCCAGGAAAAGCCCTGCCACGATGGTGGAGCCGGACCTTGATATGCCGGGAATAATGGCCATCCCCTGCACCACCCCGATCACCAATGCGTTTTTTATTGTAAAATCAGGGGTGTCTTCCTCTTCTTTGATCCAGCGTGTACCCCATAAAAACAGGCCAGTTACGATGAGTGCACAGCCCACCAGAAAAATGGAGGAAAACATAATATCCGTCACCTTATGAAGCATAAGCCCGATAAAAGCGGTGGGAATCGAGCCGATGACAATGAGAATGGCCAACTTTACATCCGCATCTTTCCAGACATCGTCAAAAGATACCTCTCTTTTAAAAAGCAACGCGCTGAAACGCACCAGTGAAACTATAATTGACTGTATCTCCTTCCGAAAAAAAATGACGACAGCCACCAGCGTTCCCACATGTACGCTGATGTTGAAAAAAAGTTCTGGTTCCTCCAGACCAAAAAGATGCTGGAAAAGCACCAGATGCCCTGAACTGCTTACCGGCAAGAATTCGGTCAGTCCCTGAATAATGCCTAAGATGATTGCCTGAACAGGTTCCATAAATAAATTTGCTCCTCTTTCCTCGGTAACGAAAAGCCTCGGAATAAATTCCGAGGCTGAAGCCAGCTCCAAGTGTTCCCCGGTGTCAGGTTTTGGCTTTCATCGGAGATTGTTTTTATTTTTTCGAGCCATCAAATTTGACGATAACCCATATCGCATGTACCAGACCCGGAATATATCCCAGCAGGGTAAGCACGATATTGATCCAGAAATGCATGCCAAAGCCGACCTGAAGGAAAACGCCGATCGGAGGAATGATCACTGACACCAGAATCCGTAGGACATCTTTTGTTTTTTCTTCCATTGTCTTTACTCCTATCCTCAAATTTTTTAATTATGATTTACTGCAACGGTCAAATGACCAATTTAAATTCGCCGCTCCCGCGGGATTGCCAAATCCGGCGGCTCGGATTTAGCAATCCGATCAGCAGGGGCATGTTTGCATCCATCATCCTTTCACCACAGCAATGGGTCTCAGCTTTGCCACTTTTTTTGATATTCCCGCGCCGTGAACCACTCCGACTACTTGGGAAATATCCTTGTACGCGTCCGGCATCTCTTCGGCCATGGTGTGCCTGCCTCTCCATCTCACGAGAATGCCTTTGTCTTCCAGTTCACGATAGATGGCCCTGCCTTTGCTCGCTTTTTTTGCGGCGGTCCGACTCAGAACCCGGCCGGCACCGTGGCAGGTTGAGCCAAAGGTTTCGTCCATGGCCCTTTGCGTACCCACAAGCACATAAGATGCCGTGCCCATATCCCCCGGAATAATAACGGGCTGTCCCACGTCCCGATATTCCTTGCACACGCTTTCATGCCCTGCCGGAAACGCCCGGGTCGCCCCTTTCCGATGAACGCAGACAATCCGTTTTTCTCCTTCGATGATGTGTTCCTCTTTTTTGGCGATATTATGCGCCACATCATAGAGCAGACGCATCCCGAGATCCCTCGGACTGATGCCGAGCGTATGGAGAAAGACTTCACGGGATTTGTGCATCATAACCTGGCGGTTGGCCCAGGCATAATTGGCCGCACAGGCCATGGCATTGAGATATCGCCTCCCCTCTTCAGACTGTATCATGGCGCAGGACAACTGCCTGTCCGGCAGTTCAATGGGAAGCTTTTTCACATGCTTTGTCATAAACGCAAGAAAATCGTCGCAGACCTGATAGCCGAATCCTCTGGAGCCTGAGTGGAGCATCAGCGTCACCTGTCCTTCAAACAGCCCGAAAACCTTTGCGACTTCGGGATCATGTATTTTCTCCACCACTCCGATCTCAATGAAATGATTTCCGGAGCCTAAGGTTCCCAACTGTTTTTTTCCCCTTTTCAACGCTCTTTCGCTGATCACATCCGGATCCGCATTGGGCAGGCACCCGCCCTCTTCAGTGCATTCCAAATCGGAATCTTCTCCGAAGCCATGCTTCACAGCCCACTGGCTGCCCTGTGTCAGCACTTTTTTTTCTTCGTCAACGGAGAGCTTTACCGAACCTTTGGAACCGACACCGCAGGGGATATTCTGGTAGAGCGCGTTCACAAGCGATTCCACTTTGGTCTTTACGTCCTTTTCTTCGAGATGTGTTGTGGCGAGGCGGACCCCGCAGCAGATGTCGTAGCCTACAGCTCCGGGAGAGATAATGCCTTCTTCCCAGTCAAAGGCCACAACCCCTCCGATGGGCAGCCCGTACCCCTGATGAACATCCGGCATCGCAAGCGCGGCTTTTACAATTCCCGGAAGCGTTGCCGCATTTTCCAACTGCTTTATTGCGCCCTCATTTCTGAGGGTTTTCAGCATGGATTCGTCAGTATAGATAATTCCCGGTACCCGCATATCGCCGCTTTTGGGAACTTCCCATCGGTATTCGTCAATTTTTCTCAGATTTTCTGTCATGTTAATATGCTCACTGCCGGACGGGGTTTGCAACCCCGTCCGAAACATTTTGCCTGTTGCCGGACAAGTTCTCTCTTGTGGAGGAAAATATCACTGCCGGACGGGGTTGCAAACCCCGTCCGGCAAAGGCCCCCGTCCGGCAAAGATTCATAATTCGTCCGACAACAAGTTATGTTAATATGCTCTCAATCTCATTTATAATAGTTGATAAATTCATGAAATTCCTCACTGCCGGACGGGGTTCTCACTGCCGGACTCACTGCCGGACGGGGTTTGCAACCCCGTCCGAAACATTTTACTCCCCTCCGGACGGGGTTCTCACTGCCGGACGGGGTTTGCGACCCCGTCCGAAACATTTTGCTCCCCTCCGGTATATGGCATGATTTGCCTCACACATCAAATATAATCTTCGATTCCCATCCTGCCTGGCCTTTATAAACCTGGATATCGTGATATGTCACCGCCTTTATTTCTTTTATGATGGAGTGACTGTCCGGATTGTACGGATCAGCCTTCACCTCTGCGGTCAGTTCATATTCTGAAAGGGAAAGAATATCCGCTGTTTTCACAAGCAGTTCTCTGCCTGTCCAAAGGTACAGCATCTCTCTCAGCCAGTTGATCATCAGGTCAGGCCAGTCATCTCCTGTGATCTGAATGTTATATGTGTTTATGCCCGTGAGCAGGCTGGTGTCTGTAATCGTGTCATACATTGCATGAGCTGCATTTTCAAACACATTCTGCAAATCCGATCCCAAAACATGTATTCCGAAATCTGCGGTGTGGTCAATCAGAGTGTATTGCATATCCTTAAAATATGGTTCTAACGGTTTTTGTGGTTTCCGATACGGGCCTGAACCGCAGATGCTCATCCGAGGTTTGTGGAGGTTGTCCTTCAGACCGGCTTTCAGGATTTGAAACGCATGAACAGGGAACAGCAATAAATTAATCTTAATCATTAATCTTTTCCAGGTCAACTCTTTTATCTTTAATTCTGGAGTAAAAAAGTATGAAAAAGGAACCCGGGTTTAATGGTTACAAGGTGATGATTTTAAAAATCATAATTAGTTGCTCACTGATTGATAGCCAACTGCCTCGGATTGGAACTTTTATTTTATGGAAAATTAATTTAACTATAATAATTCGACAGTCATAAGTTCCCGTAACATGCTGAAATTGCTGTCACTCAGTAATTTCAACGGGTTACGGATCAACTTTCAATCTTTTACTTTTTCACTGTCAAGTATATATAAGGATAATTTATTATTGTCAAGTTGATCACAACATTTATCGTAAGTACCTGGTCATATATTTTCAGGTATTTGCGTATGAGGAACCGCAGATGAACGCAGACAGACGCAGATGCCTGTCTGCCGCGGACTCATCCGTGTTCATCCGTGTTTGGAGACATTTACACAAATACGAAGGCGATCAATTTGAATAAGTTGCCTCCATTTTATTTTCATCAATTTTTTCAACCGAGACCAACTGATTTAAAAGGAGTTTTTTTTCCTGCTGCGTGACAACAGGGAAATGATAATGCCTGTTAAGATGCTTAAATTCGCCCTTTTCTCTGGTTCTCTCTTTTACAAATTCCAGGTGATTCTCTATTCTTTTGGCGATACGTTCATTTGTGTATGAGACAATATGATCTGCTCCTGAAAAAATCAGACCACGAAATTCCTGTTCCAATTCATATCCGACAAAGTTTCTGCAAGCGGCCATTGCAGCAAACAGAGTTGTCCCTGTTCCCAGAAAGGGGTCTGAAACGGTATCTCCTTTTACGGAGAACATCTGAATGAGCCGGTACGGAACATCAAAAGGAAAGGCCGCGCTTCTCTTTCTTATTTTGCTGTCAGGCAGATTCTGAACGGTTCCTCTCAGATCCGTCCATATATCTGAAAACCAGGCATTTCTTTCTTCCCAGAAGAAAGCGCTTTTTCTTCTGTTCATTTTTTCGTCATCTTTCCTGAATTCCCTTCTGCCCCCTTTTCTGAATACCAGAATAAATTCATGCTCCAGGGTGACATAAGCACCGGGCGGCAGCATTCCCGAACCCATGAATTTGTTCGGTGCGTTGGTCTGCTTGCGCCATAAAATGCCTGGCAAGGCGGCAAATCCTGTTTTAAGCATCTGCGACATAATTCTTGAATGATTCGGATATAATGCAAAATTTCCGTCCAGGGTTCTTGTGGCATCTCCGATATTGACACAGACAATTCCGCCTTTTTTTACCACTCGCCAGAGATCGCTCCAAGTCGCATCAAGTATTTTGTGCATCAGTTCAAACGCCAATGGGCCGTTTTTATCCTTCAACGCTCTGGAGATTTCAGGGCTTTGTTCGGAAAACATCTCATCCCACATTTCAATCATCGGATAAGGCGGCGAAGTGACGACCAGATCAACACTGCCCGAGAGGATATCCGCCATGTTGTTTGAATTTTCAAAAATAATCTGATGCGTTGTTTTCACGGGTTCTTTTTTATGAAAAGTAAAAAGTTGATTCGTAAATTTGCTGACACTGATATTTTTCAACGCAGTATCTGGCTTTGCAGCCATACTTTTCACTGTACACGGTTAAACCGCAGCAGTGGCTTCTATCTCGACGATGATATCCGGATGAAATAATGCGGCCACACCGAGCAGTGTCGATGCGGGCCTGCATCCGGCTTTGTCCAGACGCTTGGCAAGCACTGGGCCCGCTTCCATAAACGCGGAAATATCTGTTGTGTAATAGCTGAGGCGGACAACATCGGCGAGGCTCAGGTCTGATTCCTCCAATACAGTGTCAATATTGCCGAACACCTGGTTGAACTGCGCTGCCATGTCTCCGGGGTTTTCCTCGTCATCAACATAAACCTGCTCTGAACACATTACCATACGCTGAACGTCGCTAATGTCATTGGCCTCCACAAAACCGTACTGATCCTGCCATTTCCAGGGGTTGACGATTCTTCTGTCCATAAGTTGCTCCTTGTTATATTTTATTCAGTATCAATAAGTTTTTCGGGTTCAATAGTATAAACATATCTTAGGTTTTTGCATTCC
>JAOZLU010000187.1:7657-11245 GCA_029934695.1 Desulfobacterales bacterium
TCATAATTAATCCAGTTGATTGCAGAAACATCAACATTTTTCCATGCGTTGAGTTCTTCTTTGATAATTTGAACATATTCCGGACTGATTTCAAAAAGAACAAATCTCCTCTCTGTGCTACATGCTGCTTTTCCCACGGTTCCGATTCCCGCGAATGGATCCAGAACAACATCATTGAGGAATGAATAATAGGTGATCACTTTTTCAGCCAGTTCCAGGGGAAACACCGCGGGATGTTTTTTGTTATGAGCAGGATGAATGTTCCAAATATTCGTCACCTGGTATCCATCCTGTATTTTTGATTCTTTGACAATTTCTTTGTCAGGGTGTTTCCGAATGTGCCAGTCTATGAGCTTATCCGTTTTTTTCCTGTAAACCAGGACATATTCAGTGACCGGAACCGGCTTGTATTGCAACGGATTTCTGTCGGCCGCAAACCGTCTTCCTCTGCCGGTGGCCCATCCTGCCCCCTCTGGTTTTGCCCATATAATATCATCAACAAATTCAAATCCTTCTTTAATAAAAAGGCGATGAAAATCAAAAGGGACGGCAATTCTTTTTGAAGATTCGCTACGGCTTGCCCTCCTTAACAAAACTGGCGAGATATTCAGCACAAAAAAACGTCCTTCGTTCAGGACACGATGACACTGTTGGATAATCTTCCGCATCTTCAGCAAATATTCCTCATAAGTAATGAAATCGGAATATTCAGGACGTGCATTATAATAAGGCGGTGATGTGAAAACAAGGTCAACCGATTCCAAAGGCGTCTCTGTCAGAAGCATTTCACTGTCGCCAAGTCCGATGGTATTTCTCAGATTGGAAATTTTGGGAATATCCCGGGAACGCTTTTTCTTTTTTTCCGGTTTCCGTCCGAGCAGCCGGGTTTCCAGCACATCTTGCCGGGTTGTTTTTTTCTCTGAAATAAGGCTTGAAAATGCGTCAATGACCACCTCTCCTATCTGGACGTTATCCTGGGTGAGCAAAGGAACCCGCCAGCAATGATAGCGGTCATCCACTTCAGGCAGCCCAAAATGGATGACGTTGGACAGTTCAATATTTTTCAAATATTCCAAGGCTATTTTTTTTGCATCTTCGACGATTTTAACCCGATAACGCCGTTTTCCTGCCACAGTATTTGCTTTAATCATACGCTTATCTTAAATTATTTGACGAATTGACGGACGTGAGCAAAATCCGCCTTGTTGCTGATTGGCAGACAAAGGCGGAGTGCAAAGCTTGCTTTGTGATCAGATAATTTTTTTATATGCTGTTTTTCAGGAAAAATCAAGCAAAAATTTCAAAGTTGAAAATGAAAAGTAACTCCGTTTTTTTTGTTCCAACTGTCTGGTATGCAAAAAAAAATATTTTCCCGGCTGTTTCAAATAGCTTAAAAGCTCTTTTTATGATAGAAACAGTGTCTCACAATTTATTCGGTTGTCCGGACCGCACCAAAATTTGCTCGGTTCAGATTGGCAAATCCGAACCACATCCGCCAGATTCGTCAATTTGGCAGGCGCAACAGTCCCGTCAGAATTGTTAATTACTGGACATGCTCGTCTGCCCGAACCGTACAAGTCTGAATCTCCGGCAGAGATCACTGACAGAACCGTGAAACAGGAAAAGGTGAAAAATATCATGTCTATCCAGCTCATTGCAAAAGACCTTTACCGCCTCATCAAAGAGGTTGAAAAATTGGAAGAACAGATCAGGAATACGCCTTTTGAAAAGCGTAAGAAGATGGAAGATGATCTCCGGAAAATGAAAGCGGAAAAAAATCGGATGCGAAGAATGCTTGACGGCAGCAAAGGATAGCCTGGTCAGCCATGAAAGATTATATAAATCCGGGTGACAGAAACGCTTCCCGGGCATCTTTTCAGCATCTGTCTGATCTGCACTCTTGACACTGATTAAAATTGATTATACACTTACTCAACAGTGAAAAATTGAAAGTTGAAGCTGCTACCATATCCGCGGCCATGTCCATGGAAGAAAGTGCCATCAAACTGTATTCGGAAAGGGCAGATGCCGCAACTGATCCTGAAGAAAAGGCACTCTGTAAATGGCTCGCAGAATGGGAAACCAAACATTTGGAGGCCCTTGCGACCATGGACAGGGAACTGACCGAGGCCGTATGGCATGATAATAATCTCTGGCCACTCTGAAGCGCAGGTTCTGTTCAATTACGCGAATTGAAAATGACTGATGCGATGAAAAAATCCGGCATCGGGGCTTTTGGTCCCGATGTCAAAACACTGAAAGTTCAATATGATGACGACTCTTCCAAATCCACTTTCCAAACGTGTCAAACGCCATGTGACAGGCCGAATGCAAAACTTTTTTGCAGCAACCGCACCAGGCTTTGAAAAGCTGTGCTTTGATGAACTGATGTCTCTTCCGCTTTCTGTTTCTGCCAAGAGCGCAGTGATTGTTGAGGGCGGCGTGGAGTTCAGAGGGCGTGTGCATGACTGTTATCTTGCCAATCTGAACCTGCGCACGGCAAACAGAATCCTCATGAGAATCGGCGCATTCAAAGCCACCAACTTTGATCAGCTTGAAAAAAGACTGGCGGATCTGCCCTGGGAGCTTTTTCTCTGTCCGGGGATTCTGCCTAAGATATCTGTAACCGCCAGGCATTCCAGACTTTATCATAAAGATGCCATCGCAGAACGGTTTCAGGCAAGTATATCAGACCGCATTGCTCAAACCGGTCTGCACAAAGACATTCAGAACATTTCATTTTACAGACAGAGGATATTTGTGCGTGTGGCGGAAGATCGCTTCACGGTATCCATCGACAGCAGCGGAGAGATACTCCATAAGCGAGGAATCAAAAAACACGGTGGCACTGCGCCTCTCCGGGAAACCATCGCCGCTGCCATGTTGAAATTCGGGAAATATAATTGCAGGGAGCCGCTTGCGGACCCATTATGCGGCTCCGGAACCTTTTCTCTTGAAGCTGCCATGATGGCGACACATACACCTCCGGGCTGGTTAAGGGATTTTGCGTTCATGGGATGGCCCGCGTTCCGACCGCAGAGATGGGCGTATATAAAACGTGAATCTGAAAAAAACTTTACCCGTCTGGAAAGGCCGCTCATTTTTGCTTCCGATAAAGATAAAGAAGCGTGTAACCGCCTGCAACAATGCATCAGGAAATATAATTTTTCCGGGATCATCAGAGTTCACTGTTCGGATTTCTTTGATTTTTCTCCGTCAGAGCTGACGAAAAAAACCGGGCTTGTAGTCCTGAATCCGCCCTATGGACGACGCATTGAGACGCTGGAGGGAAGTGAGACCTTCTTCCATTCAATATGCGAAAAACTGGGAAAAGATTACAAAGAATGGAAGGTGGCGATGATTGTCCCGGAAAAAAGTCTTGTCAAAACGGTTCCTTTCCGCTTAAAACCCCATCGCTTTCGCCACGGAGGACTGAATTTGACGTTGCTTGCAGGGAGGATTGCATAAATAAAGAAAGTGGAAAGTAAAAAGTGGAAAGTAAAAAGTGGAAAGTTGCCCGGGATATTCTACCTCACTTTACACTTTCAATTTTGCATTTTGCACTTTCAACTTTGCACTTTCAACTTT
>JAOZLU010000188.1:0-3787 GCA_029934695.1 Desulfobacterales bacterium
ATTTCATAAAAGTGCTGATTCAATTCTGCCATGTTTATCCCAAAGCCCGGAATCATCAAACATCAAACTTGTATTTAAAAAAAGTCATTTTTTAAACTTTTCACTGTCGAGTTTATAGATTTAATTTTTTTGAAGTGTCTGAGGAATCAGGAATGAAGCTTCCGCCCAAATCGGCTTCACCAATATGCTGTCGTCCTTTCTGATCAAAAACTTCCAAATGACTCTTCTTTCCTTTATGTAAATTATCCACATACCAATATTTGTTTGTAGAAATTTCCAGATAGATACTTCTTCCATGAAGGAGTTTGGAGGTCTTTCTGAATCTTGTCTGATCTCGTAAAATGGTTTGTTCATCCGATGGCGGGCTGTCGGAATTGTAATCATACTCCCACCGGCTTAATTCGAGATGCTTTTTGAGCCATTCCCGTGCTTTATGACTATTCTCGGTGCAATCCAGATCAGCAGGGTTTTCATTGTTTCTGTTTTTGATTACTCGGATGCGGGGAGGCTGAAACTTTGAATCAATAAAATTTATCAGCAGACGGATATTTCTGTCCTGCAATACTCTTTCGGCAGCTTCAGCCAATGTGGTATCTGTAACACATTCTTCATAGCCATCCGAAGATACATATAAAAAGTTGTCATTTACGGAATGTCTTTGTTCTTCTCGCCAATCTTTCGGATTCAATTTGTTGAAAATAATATCTCTGAAAGCCATCTTTAAGGATTTGTCTCTGATCCTGTTGAAGCTGGAAAGGAAGATTTCATTCCTTACAGCTTTGCGATTTAGCAATATGCTGTCTTTGTACATCTGTTTTTCTCTGACTTTCTCATTAATCATAGAAAAAATCGCAACAAATTCTTTGACGGCTGAAGCAAATTCCCTGTCTTCGACGTATTGACCTTCCAAAGAAAGTTCGTTAATGAATATTTCCATTCGTCAAAACCCGAAAAGTCTTTTAAAATCTTTATCGCTCTGGTCGCAAAAGCCGTCAGGCCAGTCTTCAATTGAGCCGCCTTTCCTGACAGGAATTTCAATAAACTGATGACTTTCATCACGCTGGAAATAAATAATGTTCAATTCATCAGGTTTTATGACTTCATCCAATACTGCAACTCTGAGTCCGTTCAGAATATGATCGCTGTGGGATTCGATAAAAACCTGAACGCCGCAGGCACTTACCTTTGCCAAAAATTTTGACAGTTGAGACTGAGCCGAAGGATGAAGATGGGCTTCTGGATTTTCGATAATCAGGATCTCCCCTTCTTCGGCAATCAGGCCGGAAACGATAATAGGCAAAGCATAGCTGTAGCCGAATCCCACATTGACAGGTTTATACAACAGATTTCTCGAACGTCCGAAATTTTGGGAACTCATCTGCATAATGATGATGTTGGCTTCAAGGGGCTTGATGCGAATCTTTCCTTCGCCGAATACGATACCTATCCAAGCTTCAGTCTGATCCAAAACGGTCTGTGGAGCATCCTGATCTACAGACAAAAAATCGTAAACAGGCTCATTTTTTTTTCGGGATAAGATATCTGCGGTAAATTCGCCTTTGCTTCCCACTGTCGGGAAATCTGCAAGATTTTGTCTTAAATAGAAATCTTTCGGGCCGATACGGTCTGCTGAAATGTAATGGGTTTTGGTAAAGTCAATATTCCTGTGTATAAAATCAAGATGTTCGTCTTCTATGAAAAGTTCCCTGTAATCTTTAGACAACGACATATTTTCCAATGTTATTATTTTAGATCCATATTCTTCTATCAAATCAGCTTGTCTTGGAACTGTTACCTCGTAATAAGTTTCGACAGAATTTTCACTTTCATACATCTTCTTTTCTAAAGGATATTTGAATTCCTTATTATTGTATCTTATGTTTATATTCATTTTTTCAATATCGGCGAGCATACCATCGTTTTCATCTGCTCTGAATACATAATGAATATTCACATGATCGTCCTCTTCCTTGAATTTATATGCAAATTCAATTGCTTCGCTGTGTGAGAGAGAACTGTTCTTAACATCCCTGAAAGAACCCAGTTCGACACAGCTTCCGTTAAAGAAAATCTGATGTGTATTTTTGCGAACCTCCGGGGACTGCTTCATCATCAGCAAGGTTTGTAAAACCGTGGATTTTCCGCCGCCGTTTATTCCTGTAAAAAGGTTGATTCTCTTCACAGGTATCTTTGTATTATTCTTAAAACATTTGAAATTTTTCAATGTTATTTCAGACAGCATCATACCTCTCCCAAAATTTGTTGAACAAGATTGAATCTGTTGAAAACTCTCTTTTTATCTCCTGTGGAGGTTTTTATGGCATCAATAAATATGGGACTGCTCAAAAGTTTTTCATAATTTCTCTTTATCGCAGCTTCATTTTCTGTCAGAAAGTTATGAGGAGTAATTAAGAAAAAATGACAGACAGATTCCAATAGTGCAATGTTGATTCGGCCTCTTGTTTTTTCTGTGGGCAATCTGAAATTTTTTTCCCCAAAAAAATAATAGGAAAATTCCATTGCATATTTAAATCTTTCTTTCAGAGAATTTATTGCATCATCATTCATAGCGTTGATGGACTGCATTGCCATTTCAAGAAAATCATCCATGCTGCCCGTGTAATTTTTTTGATAACCCAAAATACTGAAAGCCAGAGAACGCAAAACAGCTTCTCTGTCTTTCATCCTTTTCGGCGATATGCCGTTATCAATGGCGTTTCTGAAATATTTTGTTTCGGAAAGTTCTTTCAGCAACCGGGTTGCCTTGCCGATAAAAATACAATTTCTGATTTCCTGACGATTCAACTGAGTTCCGCCCGTGTTGATCCTGTTAAAAATATCATAAACCATTGGAATCGGCACAGAAGGTTTTATCACATAAAGAAAAAGCTGTTTGTCTTCAATTTTTGTCTGCAAGGAGGCATCCAAATCTTTGAATCCGAGATCATTCAGTTTTTTCAGCACTTGCAGGTTTTGAAGCTTGAAACCATCTTCTCTGGCAAAACTCTGAAGTGTGTCCGTGCGTTGCAATCCGTCAACAATGATATATTTTCCCTCTATGTTCTGATTCACATAAAAAGGAGGCAGGGGGATATTCAACAATACGGATTCAACAAATTTGGATTTCTGATCTGCTGACCAGACAAGCTTTCTTTGAAATTCCGGATCAAGTATGAGTTTGCCCTGCTGTATTTTCCTGAGCCATTCAAATACAGACATATGATCTTCCCGTATGTCAACCTCTTCCGGCATTTCATAAGGATATCCGTTCTCATAAAGATCTTCATTCTTCGTATCTTCGTCAGTAATGATGATTTCTCTGTCTTCCATTTCACCACTTCTATTTTCCATAAAATTTTTCTGACTTAATTTGGTCACCTGAAATCAAACTCACATAGCTTTTTTATACCTTCAATTCTTGCTCGATTGCAACTTTTTTTGCTCTTGCTCTGCTACAGTCAAATTTTATCCAGAATGCTGCAACCATCAATGCACTTGGGAAAATCCCTCTTTCTGCCACATTTTTTACAGGGGCTTTTTATGAGATTGCCAATTTCAAAATCAAACTTGTATTTAAAAAAAGTCATTTTTTCAGCCTCAAAATGTTCTGAGTTTCCTTGTAATGTGATCAATTATGTTTATCATAACATTAAATTTGTAACAAGATAAATTATCTGCTGATTATAACAGATGCGGGAGGCTCCGAAGCAATCTGCAAAATTGCTTTACATCAAGGCAAATTTTCAATTTGCCGGAAGCAATTTGCAAAATTGCTTTACAGCAGGGC
>JAOZLU010000188.1:3887-11242 GCA_029934695.1 Desulfobacterales bacterium
CGGAAACCACAAAAACCGTTTGAACCAGAAACACGCCCGATTCACAACTTTTTTTTTGATCTTCCGTTTGTCACTGATTTTACTGACAAGGTGAAGTGCTGGCAGATCAGAATTTTTATTTAAAATAATATAGCAGGAAAGGAGAAATAATATATGGATATCATTAAGGCTTACTCCCGTCGTTCTTTGTTTTGGATAATATTTCCCATCAGTTTTCTATGTATGCTGGTTGGCTCAGCCTTTCATTTTGCAATGAGCGTCGTTTCCGAAAAGGTACTGCTTTTGTTTGTGGCCCAGGCCAATGCCAAATTACCTGAAACAAAAGCGTTTATTGATCAGGTTTCCATGATTACGGATGTCCTGAAGGTCTGGTTTGTACCCATTTCAACGGGAGTTTTTTTTCTGGTCGGTTTGTTTTTGTGGTTTTTTCTGTATCGTTCTTTTTCAAATCTGATAAAAGAGGCGGATCTTGAAAGCAAAAAGAAAGGGGCAGAGCCTGTGAAAAAAACATCTGTCAATGTTGATAAAAAGGAAAAGAAAGAAGATGACACCCGCCTGTTTTTACATTTAATGTCCGCACTTCAGCGGGAGGGGCGTCTGATGGATTTCTTTTCAGAAGACCTTGATGAGTATGAGGATGAGCAGATCGGTGCTGCGGTCCGCAGCATCCATGATAACTGTCGGAAAGCGGTGGCTAAATACCTCACATCCAAGGCCGTGATCAATGAAGAAGAAGGGGATGAAATTACAGTTCAGCCTGATTTCGACCCGGGCACTATAAAATTAACCGGCAATGTAACTGGCGAGCCGCCCTTCAAAGGAGTTGTGCGTCACCGGGGCTGGAAAGTGGCACGGATCGATCTGCCCACCCTGTCCGGCAGCCGGGATCCGAATATCATTGCCCCTGCTGAAGTTGAAATTCTTTAAGGATTGAAGCGAATGCCCTTAATCTTCAATCAATTTTGAGGAGGTGAAATTTTGTCAGACCCTACTTATATTATCGGAATAGATTTAGGCACAACCAACAGTGTCGTCGCGTATACCGAGGCGGAAATTGAGAAAGGCAAAACGCCTGATATACGTGTCCTTGAAATCCCTCAACTTGTGGAAGCCGGCACAATGGAGAAACGTGACGTTCTTCCCTCCTTTATTCTTGTGCCTGGCAAACACGATGTTCCCGAAGAATCGCTTCGCCTGCCCTGGGATGAGAACAACAAAATCGCGGTGGGAGAATTTGCCAAAGAACGAGGTGCCGAAATTCCCACGCATCTGATTTCCTCATCCAAATCATGGCTCTGCCACACGCTGGTTGACAGAAATAAGCCGATTCTGCCCTGGGAAGGCCCGGAAGACCAGATGAAAATGTCCCCTGTGGAGGCATCTTCAGTGATGCTCAAGCACATTCGAGATGCATGGAACTATACAATAGCCCATAAGGATGAATCGCTCAGAATAGAAAAGCAGGATATCCTGCTGACAGTTCCCGCGTCTTTTGACGCGGTTGCCAGAGACCTTGTCGTAAAATCCGCGGAAATGGCCGGTCTTTCCAATATCACCCTGCTGGAGGAACCCCAGGCCGCGTTTTATGCCTGGATTGAATCCACCGGGGATAAATGGCGGAAAATCATAAACAAGAACGACCTTGTTCTTGTCTGCGATGTGGGGGGCGGCACATCCGATTTTACCCTCATCAGTGTCACTGAGGAAGAGGGGGAGCTTGTGCTGGATCGGACTGCAGTGGGGAGCCACCTGCTTATCGGCGGCGACAACATGGACCTTGCCCTTGCATACACGGTTTTCAAACGAATGTTCAAGAAAGGGAAAAGACTCGACGCATGGCAGATGCGCGGGCTTTGGCACAGTTGCCGCAAGGCAAAGGAGAGCCTTCTGGCAGATCCGGAGATGAAAGAGTATCCGGTAACCATACTGGGAGGCGGCAGAAGTCTCATCGGCGGTACGAAAAAAGCAAAGCTGTCCAGGCAAGAAATTGAAGAGGTCATTCTGGAGGGCTTTTTTCCAAATTGCACCGCCAAGACAAAACCCGTTGCAGAGAAGAAGGTCGGCATCAAGGAAATTGGCCTTTCTTATGAGGCGGATCCCGCGATCACCCATCACCTGGCCTCTTTTCTCGGCCGCCAGGGAAAAATGAAAATCCCGACAGCCATCCTCTTCAACGGCGGTGTCATGAAATCCGAACCAGTCAGACAACAGGTGATGAGCGTCATTTCATCATGGAGGAAAACAGGAAAAAAAGTAGCTGTCCGTGAAATTGAGACAAAAGATTTTGACCTTACCGTCGCAAAAGGGGCCGCATATTACGGACTGGCCCGGCGGGGCAAGGGTGTCCGGATAAGAGGCGGTCTCAACAGAACCTATTATATCGGTGTTGCCGCGTCATTGCCGGCTGTCCCGGGGATGCCCGTTCCCATCAAAGCCCTGTGCGTCGCACCTTTCGGAATGGAAGAAGGCACGGACGAAAAGCTTTCTGACCAGGAATTTGTCCTTGTGGTGGGCGAGCCTGTCAAGTTTGACTTTTTAGGGTCCCCATTGCGGCTTCAGGATCCGGTCGGCACGATCATTGATGACTGGGAAGAAGATATTGAAGGCATCACCACCATGGAAACCACATTGGACGGGGACCCCGGCAGTGTCATCCCTGTTTTTCTGGAAGTAAAAGCGACCGAAATCGGAACCCTTGAACTCTGGTGCGTGTCCAGAGAGAACAGCGAGCAACGATGGAAGCTTGAATTCAATGTGCGGGAGAAAGATTCTGAATAGTCAGTCAGGTTTCAGGTTTTAAGTTTAAGTTTACATTTCAATTTTTACCTGCTTTGTGCCCTCTGAAATCCGTGCTTCTGCCCGGATATGCACAAGGCAGGTATTATTGCATATTTTTCTCACGCACAAACCAAACACTGCACTCTGATCAACCTTTTTCTCACTCGCAAAGCAAGCTTTGCACTCCGGATAATCTTTTTCTCACCAAAAATTTTCTTTGATCCCCACTGTGGAGGGAGTGCTGAAATGAAATTTTAGCACACTTTTTTCAGAGGAACCGCGGGCGCGGAGCGGTGCTAAAATTTCATTTCAGCATTCCTTGTTCTCTCGAATGGAAGTGACAACAACAAACAACAAAGAACGGACAATCTCAAATGACAGATGACAAACATTACATTATCGGTATTGATCTCGGAACGACGAACTCCGCGATTTCTTATGTGAATCTTCAGACAGAGGGGGAAAGGCAGATCAGGATATTCAGAATTCCCCAACTGACAGAAACCGGTGAATTTTCCCGGCTGCCAGTTCTGCCGTCTTTTCTCTATATTCCCGGAACTTATGATATTTCAAAAGAGGCGATTCCAATCCCCTGGAAAACAGAGGATGATAATTTTGTCGGGGCTTATGCCAGGGATTACGGTTCAAAGGTGCCTGCCCGGCTGGTTTCGTCGGCAAAAAGCTGGCTGTGTCATTCCAATGTTGACAGGACTGCGAGAATTCTCCCCTGGGGTTCGGGAGACGAGGTGTTCAAGATTTCTCCGGTTCAGGCCACCGCAGCTTACCTGAAACATATCAAAAACGCGTGGAACAGCACAAAAGGGGATGAGGCGGATCTTTATCTTGAGAACCAGACGCTTATTGTTACGGTTCCCGCATCCTTTGACGAGGTTGCCCGTGATCTGACAGTGGAAGCCGCCTCCATGGCCGGTCTGAGCAATGTGACATTGCTGGAAGAACCTCTGGCCGCATTCTATAACTGGCTCATCCGCCACGAACACCACTGGAGCGAACTGGTCAGGCCTGATGAACTGATTCTCGTCTGTGACGTAGGCGGCGGAACCACCGACTTCACCCTCATCACGTTGCGAGAGGCAGATGGCAGCCCGCGGTTTGAAAGAATCGCTGTGGGAGATCATCTGATTCTCGGAGGAGACAATATTGACCTTGCCCTTGCAAGGCGCATTGAAGCGGGTCTTTCCAAGAAAAAATTTTCTTTGAGCGGAGACCGTTGGAAAACACTCTGCCATGAATGCAGGCACGCAAAGGAAATCATCCTCAACGGAGAGGCAGAGTCGAAAAGAATTACCATAATGGGGGAAGGCGGCAAACTGATCAGCGGAACCATTTCCGCCAACCTGAAGCGAGAAGAGGTTGAAGAAACCATACTGGAAGGCTTTTTCCCTCTTGCTGATGCCGAGACCGAAAACGAAAAGACCCTGAAGAAAGGCATTACAGAGTTCGGGCTTCCTTATGAGCAGGAGCCTGGCATCACCCGCCATCTGGGCCGTTTCCTGGAGCGGCATAAAGCAGATGTCGAGAATATATTGAACAAAAAATTTCATGGACCGGATCTGATTCTCTTCAACGGCGGGTCTTTAAAATCCCAAGTCATTCAGGAACGGATCAGAACTGCCATTCGTCGGTGGTTCAAAGAGGAAAACACTGACATTCCGAGAATCCTTGAAAATCCCGACCCGGACCTTTCTGTTGCATTGGGTGCTTCCTATTACGGACTTGTCAAGATCGGGCATGGTGTGCGTGTGGGAAGCGGAAGCGCACGGGCTTTTTATCTCGGGGTTCAGACCTCCGGGGTTCCGGAAATCCCGGAAGACTCACCCAGGGCCATCTGCCTTGTGGAGCGGGGGCTTGATGAAGGAAGTCATATTGAGTTGGAGGACAAGAAATTTGAGGTGCTGGCAAATCAGCCGGTCAGTTTTGATATTTACAGTTCCAGTTTCCGTTCCGGGGACAGATGCGGCGATCTTGTGAAGATAGACGATTCGCTCACCTCCCTTCCGCGGATTCAGACCGTTATCCAGTATGGAAAAAAAGGGGTGAGGACAACCATACCTGTTCAGATTGAGGCTGCTTACACAGAGATGGGAACCCTTGCTCTCTGGTGTCGTTCCTGCGTGAGCAATCATCGCTGGCAGCTTCAGTTCCAGTTGCGCGGAGATATTGCTTTGCCGGATGCTGTTTCGGATGAGGAAGTATTTGAAGAAAGCGTTGTGGAAGAGGTCCGCTCAAAGATTCGCACCTCCTTCTCAGAAGAAGCGGACATCCGGCAACTTGACTCGCTGGTAAAAGAGATTGCAGAGATCATTGAAAGACCCAGGGAAAAATGGCCTCTCGGGCTTATCCGAACCCTGTCTGATGAACTCTTGGAATTTATCAAAGCTTCCAATGTCACAAACAAACTTGAAAGCAGATGGCTGAATCTCACAGGATTCTGCATGCGCCCCGGATTCGGAGACGGTTTTGACGAGCATCGGATAAAAAAACTGTGGAAGCTTCATAAACGGGGCCCGATCCATGGAAAAAATGCCCAGGTCCGTTCTGAATGGTGGATATTGTGGCGCCGGGTTGCCGGGGGACTGACAGCCGGTCAGCAGCGTCAGTTTATTCAGGAGCTTACGTCCCTGATGCTCCCCAAAAAGGGGACCAAGGCAAAAATACCGCCTCAGGAACACCTTGAAATCTGGATGGCGGTGGCAAATATGGAACGGCTCCTGGTGAAAGACAAGGTGAAGTGGGGGCGGCAGCTTCTTTCGGAAATACAGCCGAAAAAATGCAAGCCTCAGCATTTCTGGTCTCTTTCTCGCATGGGTGCGCGGGAACTTCTGTACGGCCCTGCGGACCGGGTGATTCCGCCGGAAGAAGTCTCCGCCTGGATAGAGTCTGTCCTGTCACGAAACTGGAGCAACCCGAAACCGGCAGGGGCTGCTCTTGCTCAATTGGCGAGAAGAACCGGGGACCGAGTGAGAGATATTGATGATTCTCTCACTGCCCAGGTCGTTGACTGGATGTCCCGGCATGATTTTCCCGCGTCCTATAAGAAAATCGTGAGAGAGGTTGTGCCGATGGCAAAGCAGGAGGAAAATACGATTTTCGGGGAAGCTCTGCCTTCGGGGATTGTATTGCACAGTTAGAGAAACCCTGATTAAGCCCAGCAGGGGGCGACATATTTGTGGCAGACAGGAACAAACCCCGATTAAGCCCCGCAGGGGCAACATATTTGTGGCAGACAGGGGCAAACCCCGATTAAGCCCCGTGGGGCGACATATTTGTAGGAGACAGAAAAATGAACGAACTTCTTGAGAAGGCAATAGATAAGATCAGAGCGCTGCCTGATGCTGAACAGAATGCCATGGCCGCTCTGATGTTGGAGAGACTTGCGGACGGGCGGCAACGGGATAAGACATTCGGCCATCCATGGATCAGCCCGCTCAGATCCAGGCCGCCTGAGCCTCCGGAGGTGTCGGAGGGCGAGGACTTGGAGGCCACCCCTGAAAATGCGGAGCGGATTTCCAGACATATAAAGGCGTTAGTCGAGGCCAGTTGTGTCCCGGAGGCCCGAAGGATCGTGTCAGAAATTCGGCCCGGGGTTTCCGAAAAACTCGACTACTGGAAAAAGGTGCTGGCCAAACCGGTGGCAAGACTGGCAGGGCCGGGAAGCGGCGGGGACATGAGGAAGGACATGATGTGGATTGAAAACAACGCTGACGATTACAAGGGCAGATGGGTCGCTTTGAGAAACGGTGTTCTGCTCGGCAATCACGAAAGTCGTGTCGAATTGCGTCAAATTTTGAGACAGTCCGGAAAGTTGGAGAAGTCTTTTTTCGTCTGGATCGGAAATGGGGGATTATGAATCAGTTGCTCAGACGTACGGAGAGAGACAGGAGGGTATGGAACACAGGGAGCGCACTGTTCCGGATCAGCCATGAGATAGACTCATGGCGGGTCACAGTGGCTGTCCGATGCCGGATAGAGCGTCTGGAATCATCTCTCGCGTTGTTGGACACGGGCGCGGAATGGTCGGTGATCGGGGGAGACATAGCTGCAGAGATCAGGGATGAAATCGGTCAGCCGATAGAATCCTCCCGCATGAGAACTCATCTGGGTTCGATTGACGGCTCCCTGCATCATGTAAACATCACCTTGCTGGCCGGAGAAGAAGATTCAGGCGACGATCTGACGGTCGAAACCACCTCATTTGTATCGGAAGAATGGGAAGGCCCGGTTGTCCTCGGTTATCGGGGCTTTCTGGAGAGGATACGCTTTGCGCTCAATCCGGGTGTGGTTCCCGGAGAGCAGATTTTTTATTTTGGCCTGGCTGAGTGATCAGCCGGCCTTGAAAAGAATTTGGGCTGTCAGAATCACTGGGAAAGGCGGCCGGGATTATGGAACAGCACCATCTCACAGACAAAGACATCGGGCAGATAAACAGCAGGCTTCAGGCTGGCTGAAGTCTCAGTCCGGAACTTGATTCCGGAGCCTCTGACATGAACCGAACCGAATAAGGAGACAGAAAAATGAACGAACTTCTTGAGAAGGCAATAGATAAGATCAGAGCG
>JAOZLU010000189.1 GCA_029934695.1 Desulfobacterales bacterium
TTGATGTTTGATGTTTGATGTTTGATGGTTGATGCTTGATGCTTGATGCTTGATGCTTGATGCTTGATAGTTGATGGTTGATATCGTCCGGCCCAAACCCCGTCCGGAGGAGAACCCTGTCCGGCGGAATTTACACTTATGGTATTAGCAATGCTGCTTATGAATCAATTCATCAATGATTGTTTTTGTATTATTCAAAATGCAAAAAATTTCTCGTATCTCATCTTTTTTGGCAGCATTACAGGCTTCGCTGACAGAATATTCCCTGCCGTTGAGGGTCACAAAAAACCAAAACCGTCCCAAAACATAAGCTCCGTAAAGCGGATTGTTGTCATTATTTAATTTCTGAGCGGCAATCATCGCTGCCATAAGCTGTCCAAAGGGATCATTGGAGGAGTCATGTTCTTTTTTATATTCATTTATAAAAAAAAATGGATGTTTAGGAGAACGTCTGCCGCTGGCCACCAGAAAATCCGCAACTCCTGACAGTGTTTCATCTTCAAATGTGGCAGTAAGCTCTCTGTCTGCAAAAGGCTGGTAGTTCTCCTGATCAAAATCAACAGCCAACAGCAGTGGTGAGATAAAATTGAATCTTAATTCACTTTCATTCCAATCCCATGCATGACGATGCAGTTTTCTGCTTAACTTATCAAGCAATTTTTTTTCTTCCTCTGACGGCTGCACTTTCATCCTGAGCCATTCTTTCAGAAGTTCAAACTCTTCGACAACAACAAGATTAAAAGTATCCTCGACCTCTCCAATTGTCCATTTAGAAAAGGTTTTCATTTAATTTTATTCCTCTGTTTAATTCATTGCGGATTATGAGCAAAGAAGGAACTGGATTCTTTGTTAATTTGACACTGCTGAACCAAACAGGCATAACAGCATGGCTGAATCACATTCATTTTAATTTAATATGAATATAATCAGGTAAATAGCAAATGTCAAGTGAATTTTTGTTCAGCAGCTTTTTTTGATTTTTACATCATCACTATCTGAAATTATAGTGTTTTTTACCGGTTCCCTGATATCCCATATACAGGACAAATCTTTTGGAAATGTGACAAAATCCCCTTTTCCAAATTCCATTTTCTTATAACAACAACTTTTCCTTCCAGCAAATAGCATTTTTCTATACAGCATCAAAAATCAGGAAATCATACATCAGTTTTGATATCGGATCAATCTTTTTTTTCAGATTTGACAAAGCATCACAGGAGTGTAATACATGGCTTTCGACCATCTGCATAATCACTTTCCACTGTCGAGCTATAAAATAAATGCTGATTATAACGTATTCAGGGAGGGTGCAACCTGCTGAAATCACCGGGTCGGACACAGGCAGTTCTGTCCGGAAGCCGGGCATAAGTGCCCGGGCATAAAATTTTACACACCCCTCTGAGCCTTTTCTCTGTGTCTCTGTGTGGGATATCGGAGGCATGCTGAGATTGCAGCCTCCCCTGAATCCGTTATAATCAGAATAAATGAAAGAGGTTGATTTTTTCAGGAAAATGGCATAAGGACATTCATGTTTACTGAATTTTTATCCTTGTCGGCAATGGTGTAACTTTTTAATTCAACACATTAGAATGAAAAGGGAAGCGTAATGAGTTCAGTTCTGTTGGCAATGTTGGCACTTGTTGTTGCGATTGTGTCGCCCGTATTTTTTCCCAAGGGTGAAAAGCGGCTGCTGGCAAACATGGTCCGGATTATTGCTGCCGGCGCGGCACTGTTCCTTATTTTATCCACATCTTATGTCATCATAGATGCTGACAAAGTGGGACATCTGAAAAGAATTTACGGCGGAAAGCCAATGGGCCCCGGCCAGATTATCGCCCTTGACGGAGAAAAAGGCCCCCAGGCCAGGATTCTGTCCCCGGGATTCAAGTTCCAACTCCTGCCGGCGTATGGGTCGAGCCTCTGCCGCCAGGACGGTATTATCTGAATCTGGTCGCATATAACATCACCAAAGTGGATACAAGGGTCCAGACTTGGAATTATAAGGGCGGATACAAACGCCGTTATATTGATCTTTAGGTTACACAGGAGGGTAAAATTGTGCAAAAGGAGCGGTCAGAAAATGTTCCGGTCCCGGAAACCGCTGCGGATTCAGCCATATTTACGAGAATGGAAGGCTGGCTGGTGCCTCAGGAACTTCGTGTCCAGGTTCAGGTTGAGCCAAACGATGCCCCTTTTCTCGTGGCGTCCGTGGGAAGCGTGGAGGCTGCGGAGAACAAGGTTGTGACCCCTTCCATCCGCTCGGTTGTGAGAAATATCTGTGCGGCTCAGAAAGTGCTGAGTCTCATTGATGAGAATCGGGCGACTGTTGAGAATGAGATTGAGATTGCAGTGATACCCGAAGGGGAAAAAGCCGGTCTCACGATCAAGGATGTGCGTCTGGTTGACTCGGTGGTTCCGCCCGAGCTTCTGGTTGCCAGACTGCGGGAACAACTGGCAGAGCAACTGAAAGAGACTTTTAAGAGGGAGAAAGATGCACAGGATCAGAGAATCAGCACGGAAAAGGCCCGTGCCACCGCGAATCAGCAACCCGAACTGGTTGCAGCTGAAATCTGTGTGGAAATTGCGAGAAAAGACAAACTGGCGTCTCAGTTAAAGGGAGAGGGTGAAAAATTGAAACTCATGGAGATCGCCGAAGGCCAGAAAGCCCAGGTGGCAGTCCTCGGAGATGAGAAGGTGATGCAACTGGCTGCGCTTGAAAAAATTCTTCAGGCGGCTGTTGAAAATCCTGATATTGTAAAAGTTCCCCGGGTGCTTGTTTCCGGAACAGGGGCCGGCCTGGAAGGTGCGGCCGCTATTCTGGGGGACAGCAACCTGGTGAGAGGGATACTTCCTGTGGAAGAGAAGAAATAAGAATCAGGAAAGGAGGTGAAAATTCGGATTTTCCGAGATAAAGATTTATTTATAATAATCATTGGTTAAAATATAAGACAATCTATGCAGTTTGAAAGGAGAATTTAAAAATGATGAGAGTATTTTTTGCAGCAGTATTGACAGTAACCTGTTTTTTTCCTCTGAACGCCCTCGGAGAATGCCTGGAGGGGGATTGTGTGAACGGAAAAGGTGTTATGGTTCGGCCGGATGACGGGGCGAAATATGAGGGGGAATTCAAGGATGGCGTACCTCATGGAAATGGAACTTTTGTTTATAAAAATAAGACAGTTAAAAAGGGAAGAAGCACTTTCACATATGCGACATCGGGTACATACATGGGAGAGGTTAAAAATGGTCTCAAAGACGGAGAGGGGAAGTTTACCTTTTCCGGGGGTTCTGTATATGTCGGCTCATTCAAGAATGATGAGATGAATGGAAAAGGCGTTATGACCAACGCCAACGGCAGCAAATATGAGGGAGATTTTAAGGATGGCAAACCTCACGGACAAGGAACCTTTATCTTTTCCGACGGGAAAAAATATGTCGGCCAGATTAATATGAACCTTTTGGAAGGAAAAGGGACAATGACCTTTACCGACGGGAGGCAATACGTCGGTCAATTCAAGAAAAACAAGATGCATGGAAAAGGTGTTATGACCTATCCTGATGGCAAAAAAGAGGAAGGGCGGTTTAATAACGGTAAGTTCCTCGGAAATAAATAAAATCCGAACCATGAAGCGGGGGATTTGGCAATCCCCCGCGAGCTTGTCTGAGCCGCCCGGCTCATCATAAAGTTGCTCTGCTCCATCACAAAGTTACTCTGCTTGGATTGCCAAATCCGGGCCATGAAGCGGGGAATTTGGCAATCCCCCGCGAGCTTGCCTGGGCCGCCCGGCTCATCATAAAGTTGTGCTCGGCTCCATCACAAAGTTGCTCGGCTCGGATTGGCAAATCTGAGCCATGATGCGGAGGATTTGACAATCCCCCGCGAGCGTGAAGGGTGAGCCTGTCCGGAGGATTTGCAATTTCCCGGTAGCAAGGCAGCGATTCACATTCCGTAAACTGATGAGAGGAGGAAAGCAATGAAAGTCTGGCTTGAGGAAAAAATTGGCAATCCCGACCTGTTCACAGGGCGGAAAAAGGAACTTGGGTATTTTCTGAGATGGACGGAGCAGACAAAACGCAAAATTTCGCAGAGTACGGCCATCCTGTCACGAAGAAAAACCGGGAAGACAGTCCTGCTGCAACGACTGTTCAATATCACTTTTGAGAAAAATGACTGTGTGGTTCCGTTCTACTTTGAGATCAGGGAGAGCGACCAGTGGATCGGGGATTTTGCCAGGGAATTTTTTCTCACCTTTGTTTATCAATATATCGCCTTCAGAACAAGGAAAGCGGAATATTTCCTTTATTCAAAAGAGAATTACTCACAGGCAGATAAGATCGCACGGAAGGAGAAAATTGATTATCTCGTCCGTTTCATCTCAGATGCGGAGTCAGCGGATAAAAACGGAAATGCCGACAGCCTGTGGAATATGGTCCGGGATGCTCCCCGGATGGTTGCCCAGCATACTGATGAGCGGATTCTCCAGATCATTGACGAGTTCCAGTTTCTCAACCGTTTCATTTTTTGGGACAGGGAGAAAAAACGCCGGGCGCACAACCTTGCCGGCAGCTATCTGCACACCTGCGAATACAAGAACGCCCCCCTGCTGGTGTCTGGAAGCTGGGTCGGATGGCTGGCCCGGGACCTGCTCCGGATGCTTCCCGGGAGGTTTCAGTTCCATTATCTTGAGAACATCCCCGAAGACGAGGCGGCGGAAATGATCCTGAAATATTCCCATCTGGAGAATGTCCCTGTGTCGGAGGAGACTGTGCCGCTGATAGCGGGAATCACGGAGGGGAATCCCTTCTACATCGGCTCCCTGTTCCGCTCCAGATTTCCGGGAAGGAATCTGGCCACTGAGAAAGGGGTGCTTGAGACACTGGAGTTTGAGACTCTTGACAGAGAGGGGGGCATCAGGGGGACATGGATGGAATACGCTGGCTATGCCATGGGGGAGTCGAACGATGTCCATGCGAAACGCATAGTCCTTTATCTGTCGAAACACCGGGAAAGGGAGGTCACCCGCCATGAGCTGAGGGAGAGGCTGGGCCTTGAAATGAGTGACTCGGACCTTGAGAAAAAGCTGAAGATACTGGTCAGGGCCGACATCATCGAGCAGGGATCCAGCAATTCTGATTATCAGGGGGTTCCGGACAACATCTTCGACAAGGTGTTCCGAGGGATTTACCAGAAGGAGATTGAGGCTTTCGATCCGAAGGATGTGACAGACGAATACAGGAGGCTGGTCCGAAGCCTGGAAAAGAGCAGCAGACGGCTCCTCGGGGAATACAGCCATTACAAAGGGAAGTTCGCCGAATATCTGATCATCGACAATCTCAGGTACCGGGCGCACGGGAACCAACGTCTTTTCAAAAACATGATGAGGAGCCTGCCGGCCGGCTTCAGGTTTGCGGAATACCGGACTGTCTGGTCTTATTCTGCATCACCGGTGCACCAGCGGGATATCCAGATCGACATTTTTGCCCGGGCGGAGAAGAATGAGCATTCGCTCATCGGCGAGGTGAAGAACCGGAAAGCGAAGTTCAGCGTGAAAGAGGCGGAGGCGTTCCGGGAAAAGGCCGGGGAACTGATGAAACTTGAGAACGTGGACAAAGCGGTGCTGTTCGTGTTTTCCGTGAGCGGGTTTTTCAAAAACACCCTTGTGTATCTGAAAAAGCACGGAATCGCATGGACGAGTGACAAAAGATGGCTGGATAAACCGTGATCCGCCCCCCTCATGCTCGGCCCATCATAAAGTTGCTCGGCCCGGATTGGCAAATCCGGGCCATGCGGAGGATTTGACAATCTCTGGAGCAGGCAAAGCTTTGCAGGCTGTAAGCAAAATGAGAAGAGGGAAAAAATGAAAACTTGGCTGAAAGAAAGAATCGGAAAACCTGACCTTTTCACAGGCAGAAAAAAGGAACTGGCCTATTTCCTGAACTGGATTGACAGGATAAGGCGGGAAATCTCGCAGAGTACGGCCATCCTTTCCCGAAGAAGGACCGGAAAGACCGCTCTGCTGCAACGGCTGTACAACATCACCTTTGACAGGGATGGCGGAATTGTCCCCTTTTATTTTGAGATCAGGGAGGCAGACCAGTGGCTGTCAGACTTTGCCGAGGAGTTCTTCCTCACCTTTGCCTATCAGTTCATCGCCTTCAGAACCAGAAAACCGGAGTATCTGGATATCGCCCGCATGGGCAGTTTCAAAGAGGTCATAAAAATTGCCCGGAAAGAAGGGTTTGACTATATCGGGCTTGTGGCAGGAAATGCCTTGGAGATGAGCAGGGAGGAAAAGACAGACCGCCTGTGGAATATTGTGAGAGAAACCCCCAGAATGGCGGCGGAGCATTATAATGTGTATGTTGTTCAGATGATTGATGAATTTCAGTTCATCAACCGCTATATATTCTGGGACAGAGAAAAAGTAAGGCAGGCGGGCAACCTCGCGGGAAGCTATCTGCACACCTGTGAATATAAAAACGCCCCCCTGCTGGTATCTGGCAGCTGGGTGGGCTGGCTGACGCGTGACCTGGGCCGGATGCTTCCCGGGAGATTTCTGTCCCACTATCTTGAAAACATTCCCGGGGATGAGGCTATTGAAATGATCCTGAAATATTCACACCTCGAGGAGATTCCCGTGACAGAGAAAACCGTCTCCCTGATGGCCGGACTTACAGAAGGAAATCCGTTTTACATCGGATCCCTTTTCCGCTCCAAATATACGGAAAAGGATTTCACAACGGAGAAAGGTCTGCTTGAGACCCTCGAGTTTGAGACCTTTCACAGAGAGGGGAGGATCAGGGGTATATGGATGGAGTACGCGGGGTATGCGATGGGCGAGTCAAACGACGTGAACGCGAAACGGATTGTGCTTTATCTGTCCAAACTGAGGAAAAGGGAGGTCAGCCGGGATGAGCTGAAAAAGGAGCTGAATCTTGAAATGACAGATTCGGAGCTTGAGAAAAGACTGAAGATTCTTGTGAGGGCGGACATCATCGAACAGGGAAGGAGCAACTTCTATTACCAGGGTGTTCGGGACAACATCTTCGACAAGGTGTTCAGGGGGGTGTATGCTGATGAAATCGAAACTTTTGACCCGAAAGACATAACAGAGGAATACAGGGCCCTGTCAGAAAAACTGCTTAAAAACAACAAACATCTCCGGGGAGAATACGGTCGGTACAAGGGAGCATTTGCAGAGTTTGTGATTGTTCACCGTCTCAGACACGATGTTTTGAAAAACAGCGATCTGTTCAGGGCGTCGGTGCGGAACCTGCCGGATGATTTTGAGTTCACCGAATATGAAAGCGTATGGTCGTATAATTCTCCGCCCCTGCACGAGCCGGAATTCCAGACCGACATTTTTGCAAAGGCGGGGAATGATGAATATTCACTTATCTGGGAAGTGAAGAACCGGAAGGTGAAGTTCAGCGTGAAAGAGGCGGAGAAATTCCGGGAAAAGGCCGGGGAACTGATGAAACTTGAGAACGTGGACAAAGCGGTGCTGTTCGTGTTTTCCGTGAGCGGGTTTTTCAAAAACACCCTTGTGTATCTGAAAAAGCACGGAATCGCATGGACGAGTGACAAAAGATGGCTGGAAAAGCCGTGAGCCGTCCTCATACTCGGCTCGGATTGGCAAATCCGAGCCATTATGCGGGGAATTTGGCAATCCCCCGGGAGCAGGATGGGGAGCCGCTCTCTGAAGCTCGGCCCGGATTGGCAAATCCGGGCCATGAATGACAGGGGATTTGGCAATCCCCCGCGAGCCTGCCTGGGGCTGCTCGGCTCGTCACAAAGCTGCTCGGCTCGGATTGGCAAATCCGGGCCGTGATGCGGGGGGATTTGGCAATCCCCCGCAAGCTTGTTCACTGTCGGCGAAAACGCCACAATTCTAAACTACACCCCGGAGGGAAAAGAAGGAGTGCAAAAATAGAGTGCAGCGGAGCGAAACGGTTTTTTGCATCGGCGCACGCATCCCACTGCGAAAAACCGCTTCGCTCTATTTTCGCACTCCGCAACAGTTCCGACAGTGCTTAACAAACCGAACACAGCTTCGCTTTGAATTCTTTAAACACAGGAATGGAAAAATAAATGCAAATATGGCTTAAAGAAAGAATCGGAAATCCCGACCTGTTCACAGGCAGAAAAAATGAACTGGCATATTTTCTGGACTGGATTGACAGAATAAAGCTGGAAATCTCCCAGAGTACCGCCATCCTCTCCCGCAGGAAAACAGGGAAGAGTGCCCTGCTGGAACGACTGTACAATATCACGTTTGACAAAAATGACAGGGTTGTCCCTTTTTACTTTGAGATCAGGGAAACAGACCAGTGGCTGGCAGATTTCGCCGAGGAGTTTTTTCTTACTTTTGTTTGCCAGTTCATTGCCTTCAGAACAAGAAAGTCGGAATACCTGGATACCAGCCGCATGGGCACTTTCAGAGATGTCGCCGCAACGGCCCGGAAAGAGGGATTTGAGTATCTGGGGCTTGTGACAGACAATGTTCTGGAAATGAGCAGACAGGAAAAAGCAGACCGCCTCTGGAACACTGTGAGAGATTTCCCCAGAATGACCGCGGCCCACTACAATTTGTATGTTGTCCAGATGATTGATGAGTTTCAGTTTATCAATCGCTTTGTTTTCAGAGACAAAGCCTGTCAGAACCGTATTGGGAATCTTGCCGCAAGTTATCTGCACACCTGCGAATACAAAAACGCGCCGCTGCTGGTCACGGGAAGCTGGGTCGGCTGGCTCATGGATGATCTGAACAGATACCTGCCCGGGAGATTTCTCAAAGATCCGCTCGGAAACCTGGCTGAGAATGAGGCTGTTGAGATGATATACAAATATTCACTGATCCACAATATTCCTGTATCGGAGAAGACGGTCTGGCTGATGGCCCGACTGACCGAGGGCAACCCTTTTTATATCAGCGCGCTGTTCAGATCAAAATATCCGGGAAGAGATCTGACGGCTGCCGAAGGCGTCCGGAAAATCCTCGAATTCGAGACTCTGAACCTGGATGGTTCGATAAACGCAACCTGGATGGAGTATATTGACTCGGCATTTCCGAGGATCAATGAGGTCCATGCCAAGGATATCGTCCTTTATCTCTCGAAGCACAGGGACAGGCGCGTCGGACACGGCGAACTGAAAAAGAAACTCGGGCTTGAAATGAGCGATCCGGAACTGGAAAAGAAACTGAAGGCGATCTTCAGAAGTGACATCATAGAGGAGGATCAGGGTCTCTACCGGGGCATCCGGGACAATATCTTTGACAAGGTGTTCAGGCGGAGCTATTCGGATGACATCCACCACTTTGTAACCCGGGAGGCCCCGGACGAATACAAAGCCCTGTTTGAAGAGATACATGAGCGGTACAAAAGCCTTTCCGGAACGTACAGCCGGTATAAGGGTGCGTTCGCCGAGTTCATGATCATCCATCGCCTCACCCATGATGTCCGCAAAGAGGACGGACTGTACAAATCCCTGATGCACAACCTGCCGGACGACTTCTCATTCGCCGAATATGAGAAGGTCGGAGGCTGCCATTCTCCACCGCTTCACGAGCCGGAATTTCAGATTGATATTTTTGCCAGGGCCGGAGAAAAGAAATATTCACTGATCGGCGAGGTGAAGAACCGGAAAGCGAAGTTCAGCGTGAAAGAGGCGGAGGCGTTCCGGGAAAAGGCCGGGGAACTGATGAAACTTGAGAACGTGGACAAAGCGGTGCTGTTCGTGTTTTCCGTGAGCGGGTTTTTCAAAAACACCCTTGTGTATCTGAAAAAGCACGGAATCGCATGGACGAGTGACAAAAGATGGCTGGAAAAGCCGTGAGCCGTCCTCATACTCGGCTCGGATTGGCAAATCCGAGCCATTATGCGGGGAATTTGGCAATCCCCCGGGAGCAGGATGGGGAGCCGCTCTCTGAAGCTCGGCCCGGATTGGCAAATCCGGGCCATGCCGGGGGATTTGGCAATCCCCGGGGAGAAGATATGGAATGAAAGGAGGGAAACAATGAAAGTGTGGCTCAAAGAAAGAATCGGAAATCCGGATCTGTTTACCGGCAGGAAGAGAGAATTGGACTACTTTTTGAACTGGATTGACAGAACAAAGCAGGAAATTTCCCAAAGCACCGCTATCCTGTCCAGAAGAAAAACCGGCAAAACAGCCCTGTTACAGAGACTGTTCAACATCACCTTTGAGAAAAACGGTGGGGTGGTTCCATTTTATTTCGAGATCAGGGAGAGCGACAGATGGATCGGCGACTTTGCCAGGGATTTTTTTCTCACATTTGTCTATCAGTACATTGCCTTCAGTACCAGGGATAGGGAGTATCTTTTCTCAGAGAGAACAAAAACACTGGAGGAGGCATCCGAAATATCCAAAAAAGAGGGACTGGATTATCTGACAAGAATGATCCGGGTGATGTGCAAAGCGTATCAGGAGGAAGACACGGACAGCCTGTGGGAAATCGCGAGGGAGACACCGCGGACGGTTGCCGGATATACAGATGAGCGTGTGGTCCAGATGATAGACGAATTCCAGTTCATCAGCCGGTTTATTTTCAGGGACAGGGCCTGCAAAAACCGCATTGGAAACCTCGCCGGAAGCTATCTGCACACCTGCGAGTACAAGAACGCACCGCTGCTGGTCACCGGCAGTTGGATAGGCTGGCTCATGGACGATCTGAACCGGTTTCTGCCGGGCAGATTTCTCAAGGATCCGCTCGGGAATCTGCCGGAAGACGAATCACTTGAGATGATATACAAATATTCTCTCATTGACAAAGTTCCGGTGTCGGAGGAGACAGTGTGGCTGATCGCCCATCTGACCGAGGGGAATCCCTTCTACATCAGCGCACTGCTCAGATCGAAATGTCCGGAAAGGGATCTGACGACTGCGGAAGGTGTCCGGAAGACTCTGGAATTCGAGACTCTGAACTTGGACGCGAACATCAACGCGACATGGATGGAGTATCTTGACTCGGCGTTTCCGAGAATCAATGAGATTTATGCCAAGGACATCGTCCTTTATCTCTCGAAGCACAGAGACAGACGCGTCGGACACAGCGAGCTGAAAAAGAAACTCGGGCTTGAGATGAGCGATCCGGAACTGGAGAAAAAACTGAGAGCGATCTACAGAAGTGACATAATCGAGGAGGATCAGGGCCTCTACCGGGGTGTCCGGGACAATATCTTTGACAAGGTGTTCAGGCGGAGCTATTCGGATGACATCCA
>JAOZLU010000784.1 GCA_029934695.1 Desulfobacterales bacterium
GGGGATGGCTACATCGGCATTCTTGATATTATGGCGGTTGTGAACAGCAAGTCGGATTAGTGATAAACGCGGGTTCTTTTTTTGCTCGGCTCGGATTGGTAAAATCTGGGTCGGGCAATCTACAAGGATTGTGGTTAAGAAAGGATTAGGCGTACTTTCCGGAAGTGTTTCAGTTATATTTGGATGTGTTCTTTCCGGATGGGAAATACTTTTTTGTCGTAGTTCTTTCCGGGTGAATCTACAAGGATTGTGGTTAAGAAAGGATTAGGTGTACTTTCCGAAAGTGTTTCAGTTATATTTGGATGTGCTCTTTCCGGGTGGCTTCAGCCTGCTTCAGCTTTCAGCCTCGGAATTGATTCCGAGGCTTTTCAAAAATTTTTTTCAACGGATGTGACAGAAAAAAATGGTTTGTGCATAATAGGAAACAGCAGAAGGATTTGAGCAATTTCTGCACAGTGGATGAAAACGCTTGTTGCAGGATGTTGAGACAGAAAAACGGCTCTGTTATACCTGTTGCAAGAATCAAGAGATGTCACAAATAAGACTGATTCCAACTACGGAGTTCTGATCCGGAATCAAAATTAAAAGGAGGTTATCATGAAAGTAGGCAAACTGTGGTCTTTCTTTTTGGCTGTCGTTATATGTTTTTTCGCGGTGAGCTATTCGTATGCTGCGAAGAACATAACAAAAAGCGGTACAAACATTATTGACGAAGAATCCAGCAGTTTTGAAAAAGGGTGTGATAGCGGAAACTGGTGGTGGGATGAGTCGGTCGGCCATGGCGGACACATGTTCTGGACGTATGCCATTGATGACCCGACAGACGGTCACTATGGCTGCTACGGAAAATGGAATATGAATATCATGGATTCCGGAAACTATGAGGTGCTTGTTCATATCCCGTCCAACTACGCAACTTCAAAAAAAGCGGAATATAAAATATGGCGGACTGTGGCCTACGATGATTACGAATCCAGCTACAGAACCATAGATCAAAGTATTTATTCTGACGAATGGGTCAGTCTGGGAACTTACTATTTTTATAAGGGTGCTGCTGCCATCAGGCTGGATGACTATACAGGAGAATCCTATACTTACCTGAAACGAAAATTGGGATACGATGCTGTTCGGTTGGTCAATGCTGATCCATATCCTCCATCCAACCAGAAACCAACTGTGGATATTACCAGTTGCCCGTCTGGAACACTGACAAGCGCATCTTACAAATTCAGATGGGACGGAGCTGATGAGGACGGCACTATTTCCAAGTATTATTACGAGTTGGATGATCCGACACCGGATTACAGCACGGGCTATGAATATAAGAGGTATTCAGATCTGGAGAACGGCTGGCATACCTTTTATGTGAAGGCAAGAGATAACGACGACGCATATTCCGAGGTTGACTCCTGCCGTTTCTATGTGGACATACCGGAAACCAACAAACCCCCGGCAGTGGAGATCACCAACTGTCCTTCTGATACTCTGACAAACTCGTCTTACACCTTCGGATGGCGCGGTGCTGATGAAGATGGTTCCATAGAGGGGTTTTATTACGGGCTGAATGATTCAACACCAAATAATTGGACGAACAGCACGTCTCAAAGGTTCACAAATTTAAGCAACGATACCCACAGGCTTTATCTAAAGGCAAAAGATAACGACGGCGGATATTCGGATGTTATTTCTTGTACTTTTAATGTCAATGTACAGGAAAATCCGCCTGAAAGCGATGTACCGCTTTATGGACAGCGAGGAGAATACTGGTCAGGCGACCGCTTGGGGACATGTTACCCTGAGACCATAGGTAGTCATGGATGTGCAATCAGCTCTATTGCTATGGTGTTCAAATATTACGGAGTGAACATTGATCCGAGAGATTTGAACAATTGGCTCAAAGGAAATAATGGATATGATGCTGGCTGTCAGGTTAAATGGGATGTAGCAGCAAATCGTACAGGAGGACAAGTCCAGTGGGTTGAAAGGATCAACTATCGCTCTGTTCCGGCAGATTTGGATCGGATTAAATCTGAGCTTGATAACGGTTATCCGGTAATTGCCGAAATGTGCAATGATGTCGGACCTCTCAAACCCTATTATCATTTTATTGTAATTACCGGCTATTCGGGGTCAAGTTTCTATATCAACGATCCGTGGTTCAATGAAAGTAACACGATCAGTGCCCGTTATGGTGATCCGGCAAGAGCCATATGTGGTATCAGGGTTTATCATGGCGAAGCAGATACAAGCAATATTGCTTTGACAAAGGGTATCTGGGTATTTGAAAATGATCCGAATACTTATCCGATTGAATACGGACAGTGGTTGGATGCTCAGTTTACGGTCAAAAATTACGGGAATGAAGCAATTACGTTCAAACGCATTGCCATTGGCGGCAGGGCACCGAGTTCAAATGGTGGAAATCCTGATCCCAGCAATGTCTATGATTTGGGATTTGAAACGAATGTCACGCTACAGCCAAATGAGCAGAAACAGCTTTGGTTTCACACCGATAATTTTGGCAAAAACAATATATGGGGTAAGTACAGACTTACCGCATTTTATCAACTTACTGATGAATCATGGCATGAAATTCCTCCCGGAGAATCGGACACAGGAACAAGTTATGAATTTCAAGTTGTCCGGCATTCTTCTTCTTCAAGTTTGTCCTATGGTGTAGGGAAAAATGCTTATGTGCCGAGAGGTGGTTACGATCATTTTTATATTGACGTGCCAAGCGATGCTTCGGAATTGAAGATTGTAATTACAGGTGCGAGAAGCGGAAATTATATTGATTTGTATGAACAGTCAGGTTCAAGTTATCCCACCACA
>JAOZLU010000785.1 GCA_029934695.1 Desulfobacterales bacterium
GGACCACGCTTCCGGGAAATATTCAGTTCATCAGGAGGAAGAGCAGGCCGACGCAAAAAGGCCGGATATCCGAACTCACGGTTATGGATTTGACGCACCAGTTCCAATTGAACTGAAGATTGCGGATAAATGGACTGGCAGCGAATTATTTGAACGGTTGGAGAACCAGCTTTGCAACGATTATCTACGAGATTATCGAACAACATACGGCATTTTTCTTCTCGTGTGGCGAGGTGAAAAGCAGTGGGAACACCCAACCACAAAGCAGCTAATGAGTTTCGATGAATTGATTGAAACACTTCAACAACATGCTCAAGCCTACATTCGATATCGAGGTGAGATAGACGATGTTTCGGTTATTGGGATTGACCTGACTAAGCGGTTGAAACCCGTAAGATAATTGCTTAGGGGGCTCGGATCTGGGAAACCCACTGAATTTAAACTGACACTTTGAAGACGGACTCTGTTTCCCGATATGTCCCAAAAATGAGGTTTTAAGCCCGAAAAAATGCCTGTTTTCCAAGTCTTTACCCGCTGTTAAATATAAATGAATACAAGTTATGAAAGGGGGAGCAAATGTTAATTCAATTTGTAGCAGAAAATTTTCTTTCATTTAAAGATGAAACCGTTTTTAACCTTATCGCTACAAGTGATAAAAGACATCCGGATCATATCAATAGAAATAACAGTCCAAATATTGATATACTTAAAATCGCAGCCGTCTATGGAGCAAATGCTTCAGGTAAGTCTAATCTTATCAATACCATAGAGTTTGCAAGAGACTTTATTATATTTGGTACAAGAGGTGATGAAACGATATCGACAATACCGTTCAGACTAGATTCTGATTGTATAAACAAACCGAGTAAATTTCAGTTTTTATTCTGTCATAAAAATCAAATCTATGACTACGGTTTTGTAGTCGGTAAAAATCAAATCTATGAAGAATGGCTTTTTATAAAATCAAATCGCAATTTCAAAAGGATGTATGAGAGAATAACAACCAAAGCAGGTAAAAACAAATATGAATTCGGGCCTTCTCTTGTAAGAAAAACTTCAAAAAAAAAGTATTTAAGATATAGCTATGAAATGGAAGGCACCAGGGTTAACCAACTTTTTTTGACTGAAGCATTCAACAGAAATATTCACGAAATTGATCCTGTAATGAATTGGTTTAAATATACCCTTGTTATTCTTAGCCCAAATTCAAGATATTCCGCTTTGGAATTAAGAGCAAAACAAGATAAAAAATTTAACAAATTTTTATGTCAGCTATTAAAAATTGCAGATACCGGTATTGAAAATGTTTCAACAGATATTGAGAATCTGGATTTTAACAAGCAATTTCCTGATATGCCGGAGAATATTGAGAAGCAAATAAAAGACAGCGTAAATAATGATAAAGGTATATTAATCTCTGACGGTGAAAAACAATATGCTATTTCAAAAACGGATGATAATAAGTTGATTCTCGTTAAATTAAAGATGCAACATAAAGGCAAGGATGATATTCTAATTGATTTTAAATTTGACGAAGAGTCTGAAGGAACACAGCGATTAATTCATCTGGCTCCGGCATTTGCTGACTTGTTGGAAAGTGAAAAGGTGTATTTTATTGATGAATTAGACAGAAGACTACACCCTAATTTGTCAAAATCACTGATAGAATTATATCTTGAATTGCATATTAAGAAAAAGAACAGACAACTGATTTTTGTCACTCACGAATCAAACTTATTGGATTTGAATTATTTCAGAAGGGATGAAATCTGGTTTGTTGAGAAAGATAAAATGGGAACATCTCATATTTCTTCTCTCTCAGATTTTAAAATCAGATCAGATTTAAATGTAAAAAATGGCTACTTAAAAGGTCGTTTCGGAGCTATTCCATTCATAGGTGATATAGAAAGATTGGGCTGGCTCAAATAACAAATTATGTGGAGTGCATATGGGCTTAACCGGAAGAAAACCACGACCTCTGAATCGGACAATCTCGCATGTAAGAGACACGAAACTTATAATAATAGCAACTGAAGGCCATAAAACTGAAAAGCAATATTTTAAAATATTTGAAAATCACAGAATTCAGATTGTCGTCATTCCGTCAAAAGATAATCGTTCAGCACCTGAATATATTCTTGAACGACTGAATGGTTATTCTGAAGAATATCAGATAGGAGAAGAAGATGAACTTTGGTTAATGGTAGATACTGATCGCTGGGGCGACAAAAAGCTCTCAGAAATATGTCAGAAAGCTGTGAAAAAAAATTATTATTTGGCTATAAGCAACCCGTGTTTTGAAGTATGGCTATATCTTCATCTTGGAGAAATAGATAATGATCTTTCGACATGCAGAGAATTTAAACGATTATTACGCAATACAATAGGAAGTTATAATTCTTCAAGATTAAATTTGGAGATATTTAAAAATAATATAACTTTAGCTGTTGATCGTGCAAAACGTATAAGTCCTAACGATGGTAGTCGATGGCCTGTGTCTGTTGGCACACATGTTTACAAAGTTGCTGAAAATATAAGGGAATTTGATGCTAAATAATGCTGAAAATTCTGAACTATAGAAAAATTCCTGATTATAACGGATTTAGGGGAGTCTGTGAACATGCTGTAAACCTGAACATTTTCATCATTTTTACCCGGAATGACAGGGGTGGACCTCTGAAAATGGAGTTCCCCAAAAGGCATTATAATCAGTATTTTTTGGAAACTGATTTCCACAATTAATAAACTGCTCAAGCCAAAAAAGGAGGAAAATGAAGCTCACCGATAATGAGATAAGAGACATCAACCGCCATCTTGAGGCAG
>JAOZLU010000786.1 GCA_029934695.1 Desulfobacterales bacterium
GGATGAGAAAACCCGGGTCACGGTGAAACCGGTGTTCGCTGCAACCGGAGAGTGACACAACATTATTCGGTCATTTCCGTTTTTGCGTAATCCGAAAATAACTGACGGATTTTGTACTCTGAATCTGTTTTTCAGATCAGAGAAACTGTCTGCAACTGTGCTGAAATTTCATTTCAGCACTCCTTCCCAAACTCACTGAACGCGGAACTGCGAACTTTAAGAAAAAACGCTCTCCCCATCTATGGGAAGAGCGTTTTTTTATATTGCTTTATACGTTAAAAATGTCTGCTTTTTCAATCGTGCTGGCTGCCTTTGCCCTGATATGTGTCAATGACAGTCTTGAGAATACAGTACGTCATGGCAAGCCCTATGATATTTGTTGCATACCAGACACCGCCCATGAAAACTATATGTGACATGTCCCAGACCCACTCAAATATAAATGGAAACATAAGCTTCTCCTTGAAGTTTCAGGTTTTAGGGCAGTCTGATCTTAAAACTTAAAACTTAAAACTTAAAACCTTAAAACCTTAAAACCTGAAACCCTTAAACTTTTCAATCAACAGGGTTGAGTTCCTTTTCCTGCGGAAATATCGGCAGGTAACGGTATGAAATGGCTATCAGAATAACGCCGTAGGCAACCGGAAGAATCGTGGTTGCAATCTCCTGCCAGCTTGGGAAATACATCGTCCAATTGTCAAACGGCATCACCGGGACTGCCATCACTTGCAACACCATCACCCAGCGATTCAGGGAAACCCCTATGGCTGCCAGAATAACGGCGATCATCAGCGTCGTCTTGTTTTTGCGTCCTTCCTTGTTAATAAGGATAAACGCCGGTACAAAACCGCAGATGACGAGTTCAGTGAAAAGTATCCAAGGGCCGTACAGCGGATTGCCGGAATAGAAATCCATCATCCAGAATCCCCCGGAAGGCGCGGTAATCGCTCCCCAGTACCACGTATCAATAACCTTGGCGATGATGTATGTTATGAGCATCCACCCTGAAATTTTGGCGAGAAGCTCAATCACATTATCCTTGACAAGTTTTTTTCCAGTCATCTTTTCAGTGATTTTGGTGACCAGAATGGTAAAGCAGGGGCCGCAGGCCGCTGCTGACCATGTGAAAAGAAAAAATGTCCACGGCCAGATAAAAACCCCCTCCCGGAAGGCAAAAGGACGTCCGAAAAGCACACCTGCCACACCGCCGAGGGAACCTTGGTGGAAAAAGGAAAGGAATGCACCCGTTGCCGCAAACACAGCCATGACCTCATGCATGTTGTGGCTGAGATTATGAAAAAACGGAACCTTGTCCAATTTGCGGTTTTCAAGGATCAGGGGAATATATTCAATGGTAAGGACACCAAAGTAGCAACTCAGACAGAATGCCACCTCGGTCAGCATGGAATGAACATTGGCATGCCAGAAAATAAACCATCCCCTCAGCGGCTGACCGATATCAATCGCCAGGATCAGCAACGCGGAACTGTAGCATATAAATCCGATAAGCACCGCATAGTTGATAATATTTTTCAGCTCATCTTTTCCGATGATGTACCTCAGAAAACCGGTGAAGAAAGCCCCGCCGCCAAGTGCGATCACCGCAAGGTCCGCCCATATCCACAAAGCAAACCCGTAATAATCATTCATGTTGGTCTGGTTAAGGCCCTTCAGCCAGCACAGCAGCATGGCAAAAACACCCCACAGCAGCACAGCGCCGGCCACAGCAAGGAACAGGACAAATTGCCCGAACCCGCAACGTCTGACACCTTTGGGAATTAATGCAGAATCCATAAGATTATGTACTCCTATTTTGGAAACTGGATGTTGGATGTTGGATGTTGGATAATCAAACATCAAACATCAAACATCAAACATCTAATTTCTCAGTCTGTTTTTGTCTATCACATTACCTTCTTTGTCACGAAGATAATTGTCTCCGGCGCGTCTCACCCATTCGCGGCTCGAAACATAATACACCTTGGGATTGGTCCCGAGTTTCTCAAGCAGGCGGAATGCGTTTTTGTTCTTTTTCAGCTTATATACCGCATGATGGGAATTGTTCAGGTCGCCGAATGTGATGGCCCCCGCAGGACATGCCTGAGTGCAGGCTGTCTGATACTCACCTTCTTCCACTTCATGTTTTCCTTCGTAATGCGCCTTTTCCATAGCCAGCTGATATCTGTGAAAGCAGAAACTGCATTTTTCAACAACCCCCCTCATGCGGGGAGATACATTCGGACTCAGATATTTTTCCATTCCCTCAGGCCAGACCGGATCCCACCAGTTGAAATATCGGGCGTGATACGGACATGCGGCCATGCAGTACCTGCATCCGAAACACCGGGTGTAAATCTGGCTGACAATCCCTGTCTCATGGCTGTAGTCTGTGGCCGTTGCCGGACAGACAGACACGCACGGTGAATGACCATGCGAGCCTTCACAGTGCATGCACGGTCTTGGCAGGTAGCACATCTCTGTATTCGGGAAAGGCTTCCCATTGGTCAGCTTATAAACCTGTATCCATGTGATACTGAGCAGTTTGTCGGTCTCATCCGCCCTGAACGGCACATTGTTCTCTGCCATACAAGCCACCATGCAGGACCCGCACCCGGTACACTTGTCCAAGTTTATGACCATTCCATACTTTTTGGCTTTATGTTTATGCTCTTTTTTCATCAAAACCTCATAAAATGAAACTGGATGTCTGTTGGATGTTGGATGTTGGATGTTGGATGTTGGATGCTGGATGCTGGATGCTGGATGCTGGATGTTGGATGTTGGATGTTGGATGTTGGATGTTGGATGTTGGATG
>JAOZLU010000787.1 GCA_029934695.1 Desulfobacterales bacterium
TTATTTGTTATTTGTTATTTGTTATTTGGAATTTGTTATTTGGAATTTGTTATTTGTCTGTTACGGCCTCGGGAAGTTCGTTGTCTCTGCCGGATATCCATAAACGCAGCAGGTTGTGCAAAGTGAGTCTCATTCCTCCCATATCCTTGTACTCACTGGAAATCTGCAGATCTTTCAGGAAATATTCCCTGGCCCGCTTCCACTGTTTTTGTTCCTGGGCCACTCTTCCCAACTGATGATACAGCACACCGCTTTTCCGTTTTATCTGGTCTGCGTCATACTGCTTATTCTGCAACCATAAACCCAGGGCTTTCTGGTAGGACTGCTCTGCCTCCGGATACTGTCCTGTCAGCAATTGGCGGCTTCCAATGTCAGCAACAATTTCAACGAATTCAGCATCTTCCAACGATTCCCCGGGATAGCCTTCCAGTCCTGTCAGCACTCTGTTTCCCAGTTCATGTCTCAGTTCATTTTTGTACATGATAGCAAGGTAGTTGGAAAGTACCCTGTAAAGATTGCCCACAGACGAGTATGCATTCAGTGAAAAATTCAGGGCTGTGGTCAGATTTTCATATTCCGGTCTGATCAGAATATGACTCAGCACTTTTTTATCCGCCCCTTTTGACACCATAAGATGATACACCGCTTGGGCCATGTTGCCATAGTATTGACGAAACCCAGTTTCAGCAGCATGGTGTTTTTCCTCCGTGTCCGGTGTATATGGACGATTTTTGAGAAAATAAGACAAAACCGGCTCAATCTTCATAAAAGCAGGGGTGTGAGGGTGAGGTGAAAACAGTTCCCTGTCTGTTCCCTGCTGGATTATTTCCGGCATATCATCAAAAGGCAGGTGTGCGAGAGCAGACTGCTTCCTGAGTTCCCCGACGTAGCGTTTCAGGCCCTCCCCATTTATCACCGACGTGAAAGGGGCCAGACAGTTGACGATATCCCGGGCATCCGGAGCCAAACTGCTGTAAAGATACTCAATACTGCGGAGGATGGTCTCGGTTTTGCTCTGGGTGTCCCCATTATCCGGGTTCAGATTGTCTGCTTCCAAAGCCTTCAGAATGTCTCCGGCCGTCTGCTGTTTCAGATCGGGCAGGATGACTTCCAGAGCCAAAGGATACCCTCCTGACAGTTCAAGGAGCTTCTGAAAATCAGCATCCTCATGGCACAGGGCAATTTTGTGCTTTTTGAGAATCCGGTCTGCAAATGTAAACGCGTTCCGGGGATCAAGTCCGGGAAGTTTATAGACATTGTCACCAAAGGTTTTTTTGGCAAGCCATTTCTCCTTGTCACGGGACCCGATCAGCACCAACGATTCACCATTGTCAAGTTCAGTCAGAAATTGCCGCAGTTCTTCCTGCTCCGTTTCTGACAACGTATTTCGCGCAGACAGATTCGGTTCAGTGGCAGATTCCATATTATCCAGAATCAGCAGATGACGTTCCTCACTCAGTTTTTCGCAAAGGACAGCCTGCCTGATTTCTTCGCTGAGAAACTGGAAATTTGCAAATTCCGGGGAAGTGAGCAGTCTTTCAGCAATTTCCGTCATAATCTGTCCGCGGGTCCAAGCCTTTTTGTCATAATCAAAATAAAAGACCTGATCCACAAACCGCGTGGTCTGCCACCACGCACCGATATAGTTCAGAAGCGTAGTTTTTCCCGCGCCGCCCTTGGCGCATACCAGAAGGTGGTTGCCCCGGGACAGGAGCCGCTTCTCAATTGCCAGTACATCCAAATCCCGCCTCACAAAGCCGTAAGCCGGCTCAGGAAAGGGATGACGCTCATATTTTCGTTCAACGTAAGTGCGGTTTTCCTCAGAACTGAAGCCCCGCACCAGCAGATTTACTCTCCTGGTCTGAGCAGCACCGGACAAAAGGGTTTCCGGATGAACGATCCGATTGAGATATGCTTCCCCTCCTTTGGCGATATATGACTTAACTCGGAGTCTGCGGTCTGTCCTGAGCAAAAATTGCCATATATTGAACAGAAAACAGGCCAATTCTTCGGCATTCAGATGAACAGACGCATTTTCCCGGACATCTCCGGGAGTAACAATAGTTCTGAGACTCCGGTGTCTGCATACCATCAGAGTTTGCAAAGGCCATGAATAAGGGAAACCGGAGGTTTGCAATATTTTCCTGTACAGGGCATAAAACTCAGGATAAACGGTATTTTCAAAACACGCCTGGCTTATGCCATCATTTAAACAGTTGCGATATGCAGCGAATATTTCAGGATTGGCGAGGAACTGCTGACGCACTCCTTCCTGAAAACAATTTCCTTCATAATCGGTTTGTCTCATACAGATATTATTCATGCTTCACCTCCTATCCCCTTTAAAGGGTTGTCCCCCCTCTGAATTAAAAGAAAGTTGCCCCCCTTCACTCAATTAGATACACACGAAAAATTTTTTTCTTACACAGAAACAAATTCATTCCGCTCTCCTTAATTTACTTTTACTGCCCAACCTGTATTGCTTTATTCCATAACTTTCTGAACAAGTCAATGGGGTGAAAGCAGTAATCAGGGGGAGAAAGAAACGCATTGGAGGATGGGATGAGAAAGGTATTGTAACGGATCATTGCCGGTGTAAAATTGCAGAGGCTGGGCTGGCTGACGACTGATGCAGGGCTTCCGGATTCGGCCAGGCTTTAAACAAAGCACTGATTTTTTTCTTGACTTCTCCCCGCATTTTAAACATAAGATGCTTTCAGAAAGGGGAATATGCAGGAAAAGTTCGCAGTTCCGCTTTCAAGATTGCCGGACGGGGTTTGCAACCCCGTCCGAAACTTATGCTGCCGGGGACT
>JAOZLU010000190.1 GCA_029934695.1 Desulfobacterales bacterium
GATGTTCGATGTTTGATGTTCGATGTTTGATGTTCGATGTTTGATGTTTGATGTTCGATGTTTGATGTTCGATGTTTGATGTTTGATAACTGTGGAACAATTTTGCAAATCGCCCTCGCCGAACGGGGTTTGCAACCCCGTCCGGCAATCATCTTATGCAACCACAAAAATCCGTTAGAATCAGGACCTGCATCAAGGCAGGAGATGCCGGATGATTCGATGATGCAATTTTTTCAGGTTTTGACAGTCACCTTGTTCAACGCCTCTTTGACTGTAAGCCGGACTTCCTTGTTTTTATCTGCCAATGCCCGCACAAGAAAGGGAACAGCTTTTATTGCTCTCGGCCCGATTTTCCCCAAAACTTTGGCAGCCGCGTGGCGGACAAACCACTGGCTGTCCCCCAGCGATTCTCCAAGATGAGGAACTGCTTCGCGGGCACCTTCACTTTCAGGCCATTGGGTATCCATTTTTTTCAGAAACTTGGCGGCTGAGTTCACGACATCTTTATTCGGAGCTGCAAGGGCTTCCACGAGGTAGCGAATCGTCGGCGTCCCGATTTCCGTCAAAGCATCGCGGGGCGCACCGCAGTTAAACCCGACATCAGCGCCTGCCAGTGCTTTCACGAAGAGAGGAATGGTGTTCAGTGTGCTTTCATGCTGATGCCACCGGGAATCAATTCTTCCCAGAGCCAGAGCAGCCTCAGTCCTAAGTATCTGATCGCTGTCTCCCAGTGCTTTTACGAGATGGGGGATGGCTTCTCCCGCGGCAGCACCGATTTCCCCCAGAGCTGACGCAGCTTCACTGCGGGCGGCTCCGGAACCGTCTGTCATTTCTTTCACAAGGCGGACGACTTCCTTCTGAACATCTGAGGCGGATGCGTCTTCATCCTCTTCCTCCGGAACATGAGGCGCATTTTTCAGGAGAACTCTGTCCAGTGCGGATTTGATTGCGCTCCGGGCTTTTTTGTTGCTGTCCGCCAGTGCTTTCACAAGATGAGGAACAGCTTCTCTTGCACCCGGGCCGATTTTTCCCAGCACCTCGGCAGCCGCACGGCGGACAAACCATTGACTATTCCCCAATGCCTTCGCCAGATGAGGAACCGCCTTTATCGCCCCATCGCTCTGAGGCCATCGGAGATCAATTCTCTTTAGTGCCCGAGCCGCGATATTAAAGACCTCTTTGTTGCCGTCCGCCAAAGCCTCCACGAGAGACTGGATCGCTGCCGGCCCGATTTCCACCAATGCCTCAGCAGGATTTGCCAAGTCGTCAGAATCAGTCTTGTCCTCCCTAAGCGCATTCATAAAATATGGAATTGCGTTCAGCGCATCTTCGCTCTCTCTCCAGTGAGGGGCAATTTTTTCCAATGAACGGGAGCCTAGTTTACGGACATCCTCATTACGGCTTGCCAATACGTTTATAAGATGGGGAACCGCTGCCTGTTCCGCGTCCGGGCCCATTTCCCCCAGAGCTTTGATGGCCAGACTGCGGACATCACTGTCTGCCAGCAATTTTACAAGATGAGGCGCGACTGCCGGCCCGATTTCCCCCAACGCCCGGACGGCTGAAGTGCGGGCAGCCCCGTCAACTTTTTCCAAATCTTTCACAAAGTTGGTGGTCTCCTTACATGCATCTTCGGTCTGCTGCCACTGGGGATCAATTTTCTCCAACGCCCGGACAGCTGCATGGCGGACATGTTCATCTTCATTTCCCAGCACCCTGATAAGATCAGGGATTGCTACCGGTCCGATTTTCCCCAGTGTCTGAGCAGCGACTTTGAAGATGTCGCTGTCTGTCAGAACTTTTACAAGATCAGGGACTGCCTTTTCGGCTGCCGGCCCGAATTCTCCCAAGACTTCAGCACCTGTGATTCGGATTCCTGTATCATCGTTTCTAAGTAATTTTAAAAGCTTAGGAACTGACTTCCGGGCAGTTTCACTCTGGGTCCACTGGGGGTCAATTTTTTTCAGGGCCTGAGTGGCTGCGTTTCGGAGGGTTCTGTTGCTGCTCACCATCACTTTTATAAGATCAGGGATTGCAGCATCCGCGAATGAGCCAAATTGTTCCAACTCATTTATGGCAAGCACACGGTCTCTTGTTGAATGTTCAGGGGACGCACAAATTGCAATCAGTTCATCAACGCCCCTGACAGGTCCTTCCAAAATACGCGAATACAGGCGATATGCCAGCGTGGCAGCATAAACGCCGACCATGAGGCGGAAAAAGACCGCCATCCCTGACGAATTTATGCCGGATTCCAGTGAATGAAGCTGCCAGCCGAAAATCTGAAACATATCTCCTATGTCCAGTGTTCGCAGGATGTTGTCAAGGGGCCATAAAAACCAGTTGCTCAAGTCCCAGCTATGCTTCCGGCCCGCCAGAATAACCATGACAGCGGCCACTGCCAGTCCTCCGCGGCAGACCCATTTCATCAATAGGGATACGTTCTTGATTTGTGAAAGGAAACTGACCGCCTTAAAAATCAGTTCCAGCATGAAAATTCCCACCATCATGCACATACTGAAAAGCGCAATCCCTGACAGAATGCCCTGATGGGAAATTTTTCGGGAACCTTCAACTATATCCAATAAATCAAGACTGTTCAGCGCGTGGATGCCAATAAATTTCATCCAGTCAGATAAAAACGGCTGTGAAGTGTATGAATAATGCACTGTCCCCAGGATATCGTGAATCTGAATATGCAGCCGGCAAAAGATCGCCAACTGGACCAGATTAAGCAGAATAATGCGGATCGTAATCGTCCTCCCACAGAAGAAGGAGTAAATCAGAAGGCCAACATTAATAACACTCAATGATACTGTGGCCCACAACAGTGGCATCTGATTTTCCAGCAATGATGATATCTGGCCTTCCAGCAGGAAAATTGCCCCGGCATAAACAGCGGATATCACCAGGGTCAGGTTTACATATCTGTTTAAATTCATCTTCCATATTCCTCATAACTTATTTAAAATTAAAATATTTCAATGATAAGAGCGAATGGAGGCATATTTCTGACCATCCGTTGAAATTATAAATTCAGGATAACATGATTGTTAAGATTTTGTCATGAAATAAAATAAAAAAAATTATAAACTCATTTTTCCTATATCGTATTACCCCGGACATCAAAGAATGTAATCAAAATCTGTTCCACAGGCTGTTCAGAACAATTTACAAAATTGTTCTGCAGTAAAGCGTAAACTCGTCGTTTGGAACAATTTTGCAAAATTGTTCTGTAGCAAAGTGTGAACTGGCCGTTCACTCCCTGCACCTGACTCATCTTATGTTTTGCAAACTGACTTATGCCACATTTTTAAAATTTTTATCAAGAAAAAACTTGATTATTGTATGAAATCTCCTGTATCGTTTTCAGATTCAGACGGTCACAAAAAAGAAAGGAGCTTTGAATTATGAAGGAAAATTTTCAGGCAGACGGTCGGCCGCTTCTGATCGGAAGCCTTCCCATAGGGGATCATGAGGATGCAGTTGAGCTTGTTCTGAAGCATACCCCTGAAATCCCTTTATGGGTTCAGTTGCCAGTTTACAGGGAAGAGGGGATGATCTCGCAGTTTTTGCCGGGATTGCCCGGGCTTACCACTGAAGGCGACAAGGCGTTCATAGATACTGCAAGTGAAACATTTGATGAGGACCTCCTCAGATTTTATGAGGACTATATGGCTGATGTTGAAGGGAAAACAGATCCTTACAATTCCAGATTTGCCCTGAAGGCTGATACTGCCAAAGGATTCTTTGTGCTGAACGAGCATGTCAGACTCCTTCCCAGTCCGCCCATTGCCCTCAAAGGCCAGATCACAGGTCCCATAACTTTTGGCACAGCCGTAAAAAATCAGAACGGAATATCCATTTTTTACGATGAACAGTTGCGGGATGTGGCTGTGAAACTTCTGGCACAGAAAGCCAGATGGCAGGCAAAACAACTGTGCAGTTTCGGATGCCCCGTGATTATATTTTTTGATGAACCTGCGCTGACCGGGTTCGGTTCATCTGAATTTATCAGCATATCTTATGAGGAGGTGGCAGCCTGCTTTGAAGAAGTCATTCAGGCTGTACACGAAGAGGGCGCGCTGACAGGAATCCATGTATGTGCAAATGCGGACTGGTCCCTGATTCTGGAGTCTTCTGCGGATATTGTCAGTTTTGATGCCTATTCCTATTTTGACAGATTCATTCTTTATTCTGATCAGATAAAAAAATTCATCGAATCCGGACGCATCATCGCCTGGGGAATTGTCCCAACCTCAAAACATGAGGATATTGAAAGGGAAACTGCGGATTCACTCGCGGCCCTGTGGAAAGATAAGGCCGCTGAAATTGAATCGCTGGGTATTGACATGTCCGTCATATTGGCGCATTCTCTTATTACCCCAAGTTGCGGAACAGGCTCTCTGAGCCTTGAACATGCCACCCGGGTACTTGAACTGACAAAGGATGTCTCGGCCCGGTTGAGAGAGAATTTTTAAACTGAGCGTTGAAAGTTTCAGGTTTTAAGTTTTATGAAAAATTGCAAAACTTTCATCATTGTTGTGACACAGGGCCGGACGGGATTGCTGTCTGAGTATCCTGAAATCCCTTAATCCCGGCCATCCCGGTTCAAATATTTTTTAAAAATTATCCAAATTTTACAAGAGGTTTTTTATGGTTGACAAAACAAATTTTTCAGGGGCAACCCGCTATATTCTGGACAGCGAGCTGGCCAGTATTGTGAACATATCCATGGCGCTTGAGATGCCGCTTCTGCTGAAGGGCGAGCCGGGAACCGGCAAAACCATGCTGGGCCACGCCATTGCTGAGAGCCTGAGCATGCCCCTTATTGTGCTGAATGTGAAATCCAGCATGAAGCTGATTGAGGCACTTTACCAATATGACACCCTGACCCGGCTGAATGACAGCCGTTTCGGGGATTCCAAAAGAGATGTCAGCAGTATTGAAGAATATATAAAAATGGGAAAGATCGGCCAGGCGTTCAGGGCCGATGTCAGAACCGTCCTGCTGATTGACGAGATTGACAAGGCAGACACCGATTTTCAGGATGATATGCTGGATGTTCTGGACCAGATGGCCTTTGACATTATTGAGATCGATAAGACCGTGGAAACCAACCATCGGCCGGTCATCATTATCACGTCCAATGCCAAAAAAGACCTGTCCGATCCGTTTCTGGGGCGTTGCAATTTTCATCATATTGCATTTCCTGATCCCAAGATGATGCGCAAAATATTAAAGGTTCATTTTCCAAAGCTTGATTCAAACCTGATGGAAAATGCCGTGGCAACTTTTTACAAACTCAGGGATATTGACGGCATAGAAAAGAAACCCGCCACGAGGGAACTGATCAACTGGATACGCGCCCTGAATGCCGACCCTGACTTTAAGCCGAAAAAGTTGGCCAAAGGTGATGCCCCGTTCCTGGGTGTCCTGTTCAAAAAGAGCCAGGACTATGAACGGGCTGCGAATGTTTCCAGCCGCCGAAGATTGTTTTAAATGTCCTGCATCTTGTAATGGATTATTGACAACTGAATGGTGGTAACTGACCCATGTTTATAGATTTTTTTTACAAATTAAAGGATTTGGGAATACCGGTCAGCCCGACTTCGTTTCTGACGCTTCATAAAGCGCTGGCCAAGGGGCTGATCAATTCTGTGGATGATTTTTACACGTCTGCCCGCACCATACTGATAAAAAGCGAGCGGTATTTTGACCTGTTTGATCAGATTTTTGCCCACCATTTCCAGGGGGCTGAACTGCCGGATTACGAGGGGATTGAGTTTGATGATATTGCAAAGGCGATGCTGGAAGAGTGGCTCAGAGATCCCAAGACGATTGCTGATGCGCTGGGGGCTGATGAATCAGAACTGAGCAAAATGACACCGGATGAACTCATCGAATATTTCAAGAAACGCCTCAAAGATCAGACAGAACGCCATGACGGCGGCGGCAAATGGATCGGAACGGGCGGCACTTCGCCGGTGGGCCATTCAGGGTACCATCCGGGAGGAATGCGTGTGGGAGGTGTTTCCCGGAACAAATCTGCCGTGAAGGTCGCTATGGAACGGAGATACAAGGATTATTCGCTGAACGGTCCGCTCACCCAGGCGATGGTGGGCGAGGCTTTGAAGCGGCTTCGGAATCTGGTCCCGGCAGGGCCCAAAGATCAGGTGAACATAGATGCCAGCATTTACCAGACCTTAAAAAACGCCGGGGAGATTGAAATTGTCTTTGACAGGAGACTGAAAGACCGCCTCAAAATTATTCTCGCCATTGATAATGGCGGATGGTCCATGGATCCTTATATTCCTGTGGTTCAGACGCTCTTTGATTACGCCAGGGGCCAGTTCAAAGAACTGAACACCTATTTTTTCCACAACACTGTTTATGATACAGTATGGGAAGATCCGCGAAGATACAGCAAGCCTCAGAAAGTGGATGAATTTGTCCGGTTTGATCCGGAAACCCGCCTGATCATGGTGGGAGATGCCAGCATGGCCCCTTATGAACTCATGGCCTCCGACGGCTCCATTTATGTTCAGGAGCGAAGCGGCAAACCGAGCATCGAACGTCTGAGGCTTCTGTCCGAGACTTTTCCCCATTGCGTATGGCTGAATCCTGTGTCTTCAGGGATGTGGAATTATACTCGCAGCATCACCATGATTCGGCAGATATTCCCTATGTTCGAGCTTTCGATTGACGGGCTGGAAGGGGCGATAAGTCATCTGGTGACGAAATAAAGGAAAGGTGAGGGGTAGTTGTGAAGAAATAAGAAACGCCGGTCAATATAGTTTGCTTGTTCAGGAATTCAGGAAGCAAATTTCCGGCAAACAGAACTTGGATATTCACTATGACGACAGGTATGTGAAAAATACACAGACCTTGGAGAAACTGTTAGAACTGAGGAGAAGTATTAAATGGAACGAATCAGACTTGATTTTACCCATGTTATAGGCGATTCGGAAAATGGCAAATTTCTTTCTATGGAAGAGATCGGGCAACTTGGAGATACGATCTGTTCAGCCCATGAGGAGCTCAAAAAGGAGCGGTTGAAGAAAGATGAACTGAGTTTTCTCTCTCTCCCCATTGCCTACAACAAAAAATACGGTAATACGATTTTCGGGGATACGCTTTGGAACACAAAGACAGTTATTGACCAAAAAGCCGAGCAAATAAAGAGTCGTTTTTCCGACTATGTTCAAATTGCTATCGGTGGTTCGGCATTGGGTGCAACAGCCTTGGTCAATGCATTAGGGGAACCACAGCGCAAAATCAGAATACATACGCCTGATAATGTGGATCCTGAATGGATTGGCGAGATATTGGATACCATTCAGACTGAGAAAACCTTTTTTAATATTATCAGCAAGAGCGGGGGAACGGTGGAAACGCTCTCAAATTTCTTTGTCTTTTATGATGAACTGAGAAAAAAAATACCTGCCGAACAGTTGAAGGACCATTTCACAATTATGACAAATCCGGAAAAAGGTCCGTTAGCGGAGCTTTGCCGTGAAGAGGGGTTTACGCTTATACCTATCCCCAATTCGGTACACGGACGGTTTTCTGTGTTATCACCAGGCGGACTCCTGACCGCCGCTGTATCCGGTATTGATATAGATGAATTATTGGATGGCGCCCGGGTCATGGATGAGTTTACTGAAGAATCAGAGTTTTGGAAGAATCCGATGTTGTTGTATGCCGCGTTTCATTATATTGCAAATACCCGAAAAGATATTGATACGCTTATTCTTCTCCCCTATTCGCAAAAGCTTCGGACCATTGCAGATTGGTATTCTCAGTTGGTCGCCGAAAGTTTGGGAAAAGACGGTAAGGGAATCACCCCTGTCAAAGCCCTTGGCGCAACGGATCAGCATTCCCAGCTTCAGCTTTACAATGAGGGGCCCATGAATAAATTCGTTACGTTTTTCAGTGTGGAAAAATACCGAAGACGTATTGAGATTCCAAATGCGTTCCCTTCGCGTAAGGACTATCAGTATTTATGGGGAAATTCTCTGAATAATCTGTTAGGTTCGGAGCAAAGGGCAACCGCTATTTCTTTATATAACCATGGTGTCCCGAATTGTACTTTGAGAATGCCTGAAATCACCCCTTTTTACATGGGGCAGTTGTTCATGCTGCTGGAAAAGGTCATCCCTATTTTAGGGAAATTATACAATGTGAATGCGTTTGACCAGCCAGGTGTTGAAGAAAGCAAAGAATATGCCCGTGCGATGCTTGGTAAAGAGGGGAAGGTATATGAAGAAAAAAGAAAGGAGATGGAATTTTATTCAAAACCTGCTAACTGTAAGGTAGTTTGACCCGGCTTTTTTCGGCATGTGGGAGATCGGGAAAAAAACTCGGACTTCTTTCCATCCCGCAACTTTTTGCCCTGTACGCATATAATCTACAATCCGAGAGAAATTGCCCGGGAAAAAATCCCGGAAAACTTTTGGCCGGGTACTTAAGAAAAGAAAGGATTTTTCCCGTAAATCCCATTGAACGGAATCAGTGCTGAATCTCCGGATGATATGGAAAAGGAATGGCTGATGACTCTGTATGTACTGCTTTTTTGTGTGTTGCTTATCATTTTGGTATCCGTGATGCATCAGTGGAAACTTCTGCTGCTGCTGGCTTTCGTTTTTGTGGCAAGTGTGTTTGCATTGCTGTGGTACAGTGACCTGCAAAAAAAAGGAGTTGCTGAAAGGGAAATTGAGAGTGTTCACATCCTTTACGGAAATGAAAAGAAAGGACTTCTGAATGATCCTGAGTTCCAGAGAATTTTGAGGAAAAAACACGGGGTTGTCATCAAAGGGAACAGGATGGAAAGGCTCAAACTGCCGAAAGAGGTTCCCTATGGGATTGACGCTCTTTGGCCGTCAGGCGGATGGGCGGCACTCATGTTCAGGCAGCAACATCCGAATTTGCAACACAAGATATATAATATTTTCAGCACCCCCATTGTTTTCTGCTCGTGGCCGGAGGTGACGGATATCCTGATCCGGCAGGGAGTTGTGGAAAAAAGAAAAAATCTGTACTTTGCCGCTGACATGAAGAAGCTCCTAAAAATGGGAAATCAGACATGGGAATCCAAGAGACTGCCCCAGCAAAAGGGAAGGATTACGGTAATATCTGCTGATCCCAGGGGAGACAATGCCGGTTTTCTGACAATCGGCTTGGCCGCTGTTGCCCTGAATGACGGCAATAAAGTGGATGAAAAGGGGATCAGCCGACATCTGCCAGAACTTCGGAATATCTGTAATCAAATGATATCCCCGGAAATTTCGGCATATACCCTCTTCAACAGGTATATCAAACAGGGGCAGGGAGCATTTCCGCTGATTTCGGTTTGCGAAAACCAGATAATTGAATTCTATCAGACTTACCCGAAATATCAGGATAAAATCAGAAAACATGTCCGTGTGCTGCTTCCTGAACCGACTGTGTTGAGCGAACATCCTTTCATTGCCCTTACGGAAAAGGGGGAAATGCTTTTGACAGCCCTTCAGGATCCGGATGTCCAAAAGCTTGCATGGCAAAAATACGGGTTCCGTTCCGGTGTGGCTGATATTGACAATGACTCAGCCATCCTGCAGGAGATTGGCCTGTCCGGACAGATTGAATCGTTTACGCCGTTGCCATCCCCGGAGGCAATGGAAAAAATTATAGAAGTCCTTGAAAAAAATGATGTGGAATAATTTTGTAAATTGTTCCAAACTGCCTGCGAAGGCAAAATTGCAGATTTGCCTTATATTGCAAATTTGCCTTATTTTAATGCCGGTTTCAAAGGCAAATTGCAAATTTGCCTTACATGCCCGAATAAAACAAACTATAATTAAGGAAGGATGGGGAAATATGAGTTACGATTTTAACGCAAGTGACGTATTTGAAATGGCCGAGCAGCTTGAAAGAAACGGCGCAAAGTTTTACAGGGATGCAGCAGGAAAAAGTGATGAGCCTTCGCTGAAAGCATTTCTGCTTGATCTTGCCGAAATGGAAGATATGCACGAAAAAACATTTGCTTCGTTAAGAAGTGAGCTGACAGATAAGGAAAAACAGGGAACGGTTTTCGATCCTGAAGGCGAAGGGGCACTTTATCTTCATGCGCTTGCAGATGTCCGTGTCTTTTTTGAAAAAGAGATTGATGTCTCGTCTAAAAGAGATATCCTCAAAGCAGCCATAGAAGCGGAGAAGGACTCTATTGTTTTTTATCTGGGAATGAAAGAGGCCGTTCCGGAGAATTTCGGAAAGCAGCGTTTAAACAGTATTATCAAGGAGGAGATGGGGCATATCCGGCTTCTCAGCAAAGAGCTGGTTGCAACCAGAAAATAGCGTCATGTCTCATAGACTTCCGAAGTTTTACAGCTTCGGAAGTCTGTTTCCGCAAGTCCTTCCAGTTCTCTGTGACTGAGCAGCCTGATATTGCGACCGTTGACTTCAATCAGATTCTGGCGTGTCAGCTTGGCAAACGCACGGGACAGTGTCTCCGGGATGGTTCCCAGAAGACTTGCCAACTGCCCTTTTGAAATGTTTAAAGTCACAGCCTCCTTTGTCCCCTGCTCGTCAGCAAGATAGACCAGATATGCGGCAAGACGGCTTGGAACCTCTTTTAAGGAAAGACTTTCCACCTGAACCGTAAATTGGCGGAGCCGCATGGACAAAACCGCAAGCATATTCAAAGCGAGAGAGGGATTACCGGTGATAAGCTCAACAAAGGCCGTTCTGGGAAAAAACAGCAGGCGGCTGTCGGCAATGGCTTCCGCACTTGCCGGGAAGGACTGCCCGCTAAAGACCGGAACTTCCCCAAATGGTTCTCCCGGACCGAAAATATGAAAAATCTGCTCCTTTCCCTCTGATGAGACTTTAAATATTTTTACCCTGCCCTCAGCAACAACAAAAAAACCCTTGCCCTCATCCCCTTCTGAAAAAATGATTTCCTTTTTTTTAAAATGCCTGTCAACAGCGATGTGTCTGATTTCCTGAAGCTGATTTTCAGGAAGGCCGCAAAAAAGGGGAGCCTTTGATATGATATTCAGAATATCTTTCATGTCTGGCCGCTTTTAACTTTTATCCAACATCAAACATCGAACATCAAACATCAAACATCAAACATCAAACATCAAA
>JAOZLU010000788.1 GCA_029934695.1 Desulfobacterales bacterium
CCGGTTTATTTTATTGTTTATAATATTTTTATCACCACAATGGCACACTTGTTGCTATAACAGAATACAGGAGTCTGAAATGAAAAACATAAATAAAAACACGGCAAATATGCTTCAGACAAAACGGAAGCATCTCATATCAAGCTTTCTGATGGAAAAAAATGCCTCTTCCCAGATATCGGCGTGGGAGCGGGAACCTGATTTTCTGAAGCAGAATGCCCGGCTTTTGGATGACTATTTCCATGAACGCTTTGAAAAAAGCAAGGTCGGTCTCAGAATGGGCATTGACAAAAGCCCTTATGCCATTATTGCTCTGGGTGGTTACGGGAGAGAGGAACAGTGCGTCTGTTCGGATGTGGATATCCTTTTTCTCTTTGAAAAAAAAGTTCCCAAAGAAACCGAGGTGCTGATTCAGGAAATTGTCTATCCCCTGTGGGATATCAGTATGGATGTGGGGCATGCAACCCGGTCTCTCCAGGAATGTGTTGATATCGCAGGTCAGGATATTGAGGCAATGACCTCGATGCTGGATGCCCGGTTCATAAGCGGGATGTCCTTTCTGTATTCAGAGCTTATGGAGAGACTCAGAAAGAAAATTCTTGCCAGGCGATCCGATGAGTTCATTGATTTGCTCATTAAAAGAAATCGGAAGCGACACCAGCATTTCGGAGACTGCGCTTATCTGCTTGAGCCTAATCTGAAAGAGGGTCAGGGAGGCCTGAGGGATTATCACACAGTTCTGTGGATCGCCCGGATAAAGGCCAATATCAGGCATCCCAGGGACCTTGAATACTACGGATGCCTGTCCCATGATGAATTCAAATTGCTTACAGAGGCACTTTCCTTTATCTGGTATGTGAGAAACCGCCTGCACCTTATGGTCGGAAAAAAATATGACCAACTGCATTTTGATCATCAGGAAAAACTGGCCCGGGCCATGAACTTCAATAAGCAGAACGGACAGCAGCCGGTGGAGATATTTCTGGGCAAACTCCATGAGAAGATGGAATTCATAAAACAGTTGCATGTCATGTTCCTTTACGAGCTGCAACTCGTAACGCATCAGAAACAGGTGAGGAAATTTAAAAATCAGACAAAATTGATAAACGGGCTGGAAGTTAAAAAAGGGATGCTCAAATTTGTTTCTCACAAGGATATCCCTGATTCTCCGGATCTTCTGATAAACATATTCAGGGAAAGTGCCAGACTCAAGCTTCCCCTGGGTGCGGAGGCAAAACGGGTTGTGAAGGATTTTCTCCATCTTGTGGATACGGATTTCCGAAAGTCTGGCTCCGTTGTCAGTTCCTTTGAACAGATTTTGCTGGAACCAGCCCCAAAATTCAATGTGCTGAACGAAATGCTGAACACAGGCTTTCTGGTGTATTTCATACCTGAATTCAAAGATATCCTGAACCGGATCCAGTATGATGAGTATCATCTGTATCCTGTGGATAAGCATCTGCTGCATACAGTTCGGACAATAAAAAAGTTCGGCACCCCCGACGATCCGAGCCAGACTAAGCTGTGCGGCAATCTGTACCATGAGCTTTCCGGAAAAAACCGCCTGCTCCTTCTCTGGGGCACTCTTCTCCATGATATTGGCAAGGGAGAAGGAGGGGGCGGCCATTCGCAGAAAGGCGCGAAAATTGTCATTAATATTCTTGAAGAGAAAGGTTACTCGGCCGATGATACTGAAACCGTATCTTTTTTGGTGCAGGAGCACCTGGCACTGATCAAAGCCGCAACAAGAAGGGATATTCATGATGAAGAAACCTCTGTTTTCTGCGCCAGAATGGCAAAAGAGACTGATCGCGTCAAGATGCTCTACCTGCTGACCGTGGCAGATTCCATATCCACCGGACCAAAGGCATGGAACGAATGGACTTCCGCACTTTTAACCGGCCTTTTTCTCAACATCTTAAATGTGATGGAAAAAGGAGAACTCGCGACAACGGAAGCGGTCAAGATTGTTGAAAAGAAAAAAGAGGATGTTCTGGATATCGCTTCCGAATCGCGGGAGGATATGAAATCGCTGTTCAATATGATGTCCCCGCGATATTTTCTTTATGTTTCGAGTTCGGACATGCTGGAGCATATCCGGCTTTACAGGAATCTGGGCCCGGATGATTTCGTATGGGAAATAAATACGCCACCTGACTCAGACACAAGAAAAGTGACGATCTGCGCCAAAGACCGGCCCGGACTCTTTTCAAAGATTGCAGGGGTGTTTACTTTGAACAACATCAATATTTTTAATGCATACATCCATACATGGCGGAACAATACCGCACTGGATATTTTTGAAGTCACGCCTCCTCCTGACCGGATATTTGAGGATGAAAAATGGGCGCGTACCAAGGAAAATCTTCAGGCTGCCCTGTCAGGTGCGTTCGATATTGCAGAAGAGCTGGGGAAAAAGATGCTTGCGTATCGCTCTGTCAGACCTCTTGCATCGGAAAGACCCAGTCGGATTGTCATAAGCAATGACAATTCCAGCTTTTTCACCATTATCGAAGTTTTCACCCACGATTTCCCGGGGCTGCTTTTCGGAATTACAGATGCGCTTTTCAGGTGCGGGCTGGATGTGCGGGTCGCCAAAATTGCCACAAATGTGGATCAGGTGGTTGATGTTTTCTATGTCAGGGAGATTGACGGGCAGAAAGCCGATTCAGCGGACCGGGTATCGGCAATAAAAGCCGCCATAAAAACAGTTTTGCCGGATACAGAACCGCAGTTGGAAGAGAGAAATTTGTGATTTGGAATTTATTTGTAATTTGGGATTTATTTGTAATTTGGTATTTGT
>JAOZLU010000789.1 GCA_029934695.1 Desulfobacterales bacterium
GGAAGAGGGGGGGCTGTATGCCGAGGCGCTGTTCAGCTCTTTTTTTGAGAATATGGCACTGGCTGAGTGTGAAAGTATTATCGGAAAGGCCTATAAACATGCACTTGACAACTACAGACCCGGGGAGCATGGCTGGACTTCGCCCCGCTGGACTGAAAAAGACAGGCGCACCGTCACGGAATTTAACTTATACGGTATTCCGTGGATGAGAACCAATTTCCCGGGAACGGGAAAAAAACGCGGGAAGGTGTCCGGCAATGAAAAGAAGTCCGGCACGGAAAAATCCGGCAGACCGGAAACACGGGCAGTTGTCAGATCGGACACCCGTTCCGGCGGCGTGTTCGCCGAAACTCTCAGTTTTACCGTGACCGACTATGAAATTTACCGGGAAGACTCTTACGATATTGTCAGCATACCGGGTGCGGAGTTCATGCATGCGGATTTCAAACCCCGTCTTCCTTATTTTATGACAACTCTGAAACTGCCCAGGGATGTCTCGGTAACTTCAATCCGACTGGCTGACGGGGTCGCGCAGTCCCTCGGCCGGCTCAATATTCCGAATATTGAAGGCGATCCTTATGCATCGTCGGGGTTCACAGATGTCACAGACACGGAAGGACTGTATCCGCCGGAGAATTACAGCTATGATATTCGATATTATGATCGTTATGCGGGATTAAGAATATATTTTGCACCTGTCCAGCACAATGTTGACACCAAGGAGACGACACTGTGGACAGAGGCGACGGTGGAGGTTCAGTACGAGGTGGACGAGTGCATCTTCATCTCCGCCCTCCGGACCGACAAGACGAGCTATATGACCACCGAACCTGTCATCACAACCGTCACGCTGCACAATGTGGGAGACTTGGATGTGACCGGGCTGACCGCGGTAGGTGTCATAGAAGATTATTCCGATAACCGGTTCAGAGAGACCCGGGTTCCTGTCGGCACAGTGCCGGCGGGCGGAAGCACGGAAGTGACGGTCAGCATCGAGAACGGACTGGTCAGCGGCTCCTATATTACTGAGATCGAGATCAGGGATGAGAATGACTCTCTCATAGATTCTCTGGAGAAGATGGATCCCCGGATCACCTCGGATGAGATATCCGATTTCACGATCCCGGGGGAGATCACCCTGTTCGAGGCGGGAGATGAGATACCCTTCAGGCTCGTGTATCAGAATTACAGTCCGCATCCGCTGGAAGGACTGCTGACGGTGAAAGTTTCCGGCAATTCGGAAAGGAGAGAGATATTCACGGACACGCTGACCATTCCGGGTGAGTCGTCAGAGGAGATCACCGTTTACGGAGACACACAGTGTCTGAAGCCCGGAGAATACAGAGCATGGGCCGTGTTTGAGCCGGACGGGAGGAGAGAGCAGTACTCGGATGATGTCTTCTTTACAATGACACCGGGAGACCTGAACTGCGACTTTGACTCGGACACTGACGGAGACGGCTGGCCGGACGGTCTGGAATCGGGGCTCGGAAGCGATCCCTCGGACCGGGAGTCGTATCCGGCCTCCGCCACACTTCTCGTCACTGACGGGTCAGGAAATCCGGTGCCGGGAGCGGAGGTCTGGCTGAAGGTGGGAAGCGGGAAGCTTTTCCAGGGAGAGACTGACAGTGACGGACGCGCTGAAATCCTCGCCGGCGAAGGCATCGTCGTGGAAGCATATTGGCAGGGCAGAAAGGCGTCCGCCGAAATCAGGGAGACAAAGCCCGAATATTCGCTCATCCTGCCGCTTCTTCCGGATAACGATCCTCCGGGCATTGTTGTTCAGGTCATGCCGGCGGATCTGCATGCGGAACATATTTCCGTGACCGTCTCCGGTGATCCGCTGACCTCCGAGCCTGAGGTGATCCTGTCCCAGTTTCACAGTCACGGCGTTCCCATGACATCCCCGGACGGCGGTCCCTGGTCCGGAACCGTCAGAAACGGGGATGACACAGGCGTTCTCGAACTCTCCGCGTCCTCCGCGTCCGGCACGGGCCGGTCAGTGACATCTTTCAGTATCTTCAGCGCACGCACGGCACTCTCGGAATACAGCTTCCGGGACGGCGGTGCCGACCTTTTCGGCTCATTTTCCGGGTCCGGAAAATTCGTGATCTCCGAGACTTCCGTGCCCGCGCCCGCGAACAGCGGGCTGGTGCAGGTGGGAAACATTCTGAGCCTCGGAATCCCGAAGATCGCCGGCCCGGTCGGCAATCTGTTTCTCATCGCAAGGCTTTCCGCACTCAGGAGCGCGGGTACCGATATCACTCAGACGGATATTTACGGATGGGACGCGGGGAACGGAACATGGCATCCCGCGGGAGGTGATGTCGTGTATCCCGACCAGTTCGACGCAATCCTCAGACCGCCGCATTATGAGTCGTATGCCCTGTTCGCCCCTCCGAGCGGTGACACGCTTCCCCCGGATCCGGTGACGGACCTCCGGGCTGAGACAGGGACATGGCCGGGCGGAATCATGCTCCGGTGGACAGGGCCGGAGGACAATGAGGGGGTTTATGTCTATGACATCCGCCACAGCAGGCTCCCCATCACAGAGTCGGACTGGGACGGATGCGCCTCGCATCTCCGCGGGTCCGACGGAACCGCGGAGTCGTCCGGCCTCGAAATGCCCGGGCCGGGAAGGGACTATTATTTCGCCATCCGTGCGGGGGACGTTGCGGGCAACTGGTCCGAGGTGACCTTCCTGGACACCCCGACAAAAGCTTATATGTATGACGATGACGGAGATGGGATGTGCGACACCTGGGAATGGGAGAACTATCTTGATCTGACCACGGATGATT
>JAOZLU010000191.1 GCA_029934695.1 Desulfobacterales bacterium
TCGTCCCCACATTCACATGCGGCTTGGTCCGCTCAAACTTCTGCTTCGCCATATTCTTTTTCCTCCGATCTCCAAAATATGAAAAAATCCTTTCACGACCTGCCTCCTGCTTGCAGAGACTGCCCAAGCTGAAAACTCAGGTTTCACCTTCCTCCACAGGCGCCAAACTTACGGCACATCATTTTCCAATCTCCTCTTTGTCCCTATGCTTCGATTTGGGGACGGGAGCATTCAATACTGTCTCATTACCAACGAAAATGGGCAAACGCCTTGTTCGCTTCAGCCATTTTATGGGTATCTTCTTTTTTCTTGACAGAAGACCCCCTTCTGTTGGCAGCATCCAATAATTCACCTGCCATTTTTTGCGACATCCCCTTCTCGGACCGTTTACGCGCAAAACCTATGATCCATCGAATCGCCAAGGCTGTCCGCCGAGATGTCCGTATTTCCGTCGGTACTTGGTAAGTTGACCCTCCCACACGTCTTGATTTCACCTCAATAAGCGGCCTTACATTATCAACAGCCTGTTCAAAAATTTTAAGCGGAGGCTCATTTGTTTTTTTCTCAATAATATCAAACGACTCGTAAAGCAATGACTCTGCCACACTTTTTTTGCCGCTCCGCATTACAGATTTTATAAATTTCGATACAAGCTTGCTATCATATTTGGGATCGGGTATAATTATCCGTTCAGGTACTTCTCTTCTTCTTGGCATATGCTGCACCGTTCTTTAATTAAAGAGCGAAAGAAGTGAAAGTTGCATATTTCTCACTTTCTCCCTTCTCACTTACTTGGGTTTTTTTGCGCCGTATTTTGATCTGCCCTGCTTTCGATCTTCCACACCAAGTGTATCAAGAGTACCTCTTACAATGTGATACCTTACACCGGGCAGGTCTTTTACGCGTCCTCCCCGAACCAAAACCACCGAATGCTCCTGAAGATTATGCCCTATACCAGGAATGTATGCTGTAACCTCCACACCTGTGGTCAACCTGACCCTTGCAACCTTCCTCAATGCTGAGTTGGGCTTCTTGGGTGTTGAGGTATATACTCGTGTACATACTCCTCTTTTTTGGGGAGCTCCTTTCAGTGCAGGCGTAGTGGTCTTTTTCTTTGACCTTTTCCTGCCCTTCCTGACTAACTGGTTAATGGTCGGCATATTCGCCTCTTCCTGTTATAAATTTTTTATGAAATATTTCCGTAAATCGTTAAAATATGAATTTGTATATGTTTGTTACGGCATTGTCAAGCTTTTTATGTAAAACTTGATATTTTCTTGAAATCAGTTCATATCCGCCCGCACCCATTGGCTCCAAGACTGGTTTTCAGGAATAAATTCCATATCCGAATTTCAGATAAGTACCTGTGCAAAAGTTTTGTAACATTTTTATGGGGTTTAATTCTGAATTTTCAGAGTGTTACCTCTTCAAAATTATTGGTCAGGTACTTAAATTCCAAATATCCAAATTCCAAATCTCTAATAAGGTTTGGAATTTTGGCCATTGGAATTTATTTATTATGGTCATCAGGGATTTATTTGTCAAGCCACATCCACCTCAGCCCTTCGATATTTCGGAAACCCCGTGCCGGCTGGCACCAGCCTGCCCATGATCACATTTTCCTTGAGCCCCCTGAGATAATCCCTCGCAGCCGCGATACTTGCCTCAGTAAGCACCTTGGTCGTCTCCTGAAAAGACGCAGCCGAAATAAAGCTCTCCGTGCTGAGGGAAGCTTTGGTGATACCCAGAATCAGGGGGTCTGCCACAGCAGGAACCCCACCATCCCCCCTGACCCGCTCATTTTCCTCATCAAACTTGATCTTATCCACCTGTTCCTCAGCAATAAACCGGGTATCCCCGGGATCCTTGATCTTCACCCGACGCATCATCTGCCGCACAATCACCTCAATATGCTTATCATTGATACGCACCCCCTGAAGCCTGTAAACCTCCTGAACCTCATCCACCAGATAGCGGGCCAGGGAAACCTCACCCTGAATATTCAAAATATCCTGTGGCACAGCCGCCCCCCCCACCAGCGGTTCCCCCGCCTTGACATAATCCCCCTCATAGACATTGATATGCTTACCGCGGGGAATCTGGTATTCCTTTTTTTCGCCCACATCCACCGGCGTGACCGTGACCTTCTGTTTGCCCTTGGCACCTTTGGAAATGGAAACATACCCGTTGATCTCGCTCAGAATGGCCGTCTCCTTGGGCTTGCGCACCTCAAACAGTTCTGCCACCCGGGGAAGTCCGCCGGTGATATCCTTGGTCTTTGTAGTGGCCCGGGGCAACTTGGCAATCACATCCCCGGCCCGGACTCTGTCGCCCTCATCAACCAGCAGCACCGCATCCACCGGCAGGGGATACCTCGCCATCTTAACCTTGGACTTGACCGTCCCCGGAAATTTGATATCTGGTGAAACCGGCACCTCAGACCCTGAACCATCCTCATCCGGAGTCAGCTTTCTGGTCTTGCCGAACTCATCCTTCACTGAAATCCTCGGACGCACATCAGTGCTTTTGGACTCAATAATCGTGCGGCTGGCCTTCCCAGTGACCGGATCCACCTTTTCCTGCAAAGTTCTGCCCGGGGTGATATCCCCGAACTTGACCACTCCGTCCGTTTCCGAAATGATGGGAGTGGCAAACGGATCCCACACAGCCAGCAAGTCCCCGGATTTCACCCGTTGCCCATCCGTGACCAGAACATGTGCCCCGTAAATCACCGGAAAGCGTTCCAGTTCCCGACCGGTCTCTCCCATAATGGCGAACTCCCCGCCCCGCCGGTTCATCACCACAAACTCAGGCGACAGATCAGAAGCCTCGGAAGGTGCCAGCACAGCCCCTGGAACATCCGACCGCACCGGCACCACATGAAGATCAGCATAACGGACAGTCCCATCCGCCCGTGCCCGGGCATCAGCCTGTTCCACCCGCCGGCTGGCAGTCCCGCCGATATGAAAGGTCCGCATAGTGAGCTGGGTTCCCGGCTCGCCAATGGACTGAGCAGCGAGAATGCCCACCGCCTGACCGATCTCCACCCGCTGGCCATGTGCAAGGTCCCTGCCATAGCAGTTGACACACACGCCGTGCCTGGATCTGCACGTCAGAACCGAGCGGATGTTCACCGTGGTCAGGCCCGCATCCTCAATCACCCGGACCGCATCCTCATCAATTTCCTGACCCGCCTCCGCCAGCACTTCATCTGTGAACGGATCCAGAATATCCTCCATTGCAATGCGCCCCAATATCCGTTCGCCCACCCGCTGGATCACCTCGCCGCCCTCCATCAGGGAAGACACCTCCACCCCCCTGAGCGTGCCGCAGTCCACCTCCATGACTGTGCAGTCCTGAGCCACATCTGCAAGCCTCCGGGTCAGATAGCCTGAATTGGCTGTCTTGAGCGCAGTGTCAGCGAGGCCCTTCCTGGCCCCGTGAGTGGAGATGAAATACTGCAGTACTGACAGCCCCTCCCTGAAATTGGCTGTGATGGGCGTCTCAATGATCTCACCCGAAGGCTTTGCCATCAGCCCCCGCATCCCGGCCAACTGGCGCATCTGATCTTTGCTGCCCCTGGCACCTGAATCCGCCATCATATAAATGGGGTTCAGGGAGCGGCGGTTGTGAAGCATGAGATGGCGGATATCCGGGGCCTTTCTGTCAGGGGATCCCGGAACACGGTCCTCACCGGCATGAGCCGAAGCGTATTCCGGAGACTGGGCATCTGCATCCAGGTCCGCTGCCGACATGGCATCCATCATCTCGTTGGCCACATCATCAGTGGCCTTGGCCCAGATATCCACCACTTTGTTGTATTTTTCACCCTGAGTGATCAGCCCCTCTGTATATTGCCTGCTGATCTCCGTGACCCGGTTCTCGGCATTTTTCAGAATTTCCTTTTTGGCAGGCGGCACAATCATGGCATCAATGGAAATGGACAGGCCCCCTGTCGTGGAAAAAGCATATCCGGTGTCTTTGAGCCGGTCAGAAAGTATCACCGTGGCCTTGGGACCGGAATTCCGATACACATAATCCACCAGGTCCCGGAGGGATTTTTTATCCATGGGCCGGTTTATGATGCCAAACGGCACCTCAGGCTGCTTGCTCACCGCCTCAAACAGAAAGCAGTTTTTTTCCCCGGGAGTGCTCCTGCCAGTTCTGCGGATGCGTGGAAACACTGGCCGGCTGACCTGGCCCGGATCAAGGGAAAACACTGCACGGGTGTCCTCATCACCCAGATCAAACATCCGGGCAAACTCATCGGACCGATAGGCCCGGGGCGTGGTTCCCGCCTCCTCCCGGGTATCATCAGAGATCAGGGACACAAACGGTGCGCCCCGGCCTGCCTGCTTCAGCAGTGCCTCGGCCCGCTTCCCGCTGTTCACCCGGGCATAACGGAATTTCATGACTGTGTCCTTGGGAATGATTTCCCACAGCAGAATTCGGCCGGTGGTGGTGGGGATATGTTTTCCATCCATGCGGACTGTGATCCGGGAATGCAGATCCAGCACATCTGCATCATACGCGGACCGCACTTCCTCCGGGCATGCAAAAATGCGGTCCTCGCCCCTGCATCCTGAAATTTCCCGGGTCATATAATAGATACCCAGAACAATGTCCTGACTCGGCACAATGATGGGTGTGCCATTTGCCGGTGACAGGATGTTGTTGGAAGACAGCATCAGAATCCGGGCCTCTATCTGGGCTTCCACTGACAGGGGAACATGAACTGCCATCTGATCCCCGTCAAAATCCGCATTGAATGCTGTGCAGACCAGGGGATGGAGCTGGATGGCCTTTCCCTCGATGAGCGTGGGTTCGAAAGACTGGAACCCGAGGCGGTGAAGGGTGGGTGCCCGGTTGAGAAGTATGGGATATTCCCGGACAACTTCGTCCAGCGTGTCCCAGACTTCGGGAATTTCCCGCTCCACCATTTTGCGGGCGCTTTTCACTGTGGAAACCAGGCCTTTATGCTCCAGCCGGTAATACACAAACGGCTTGAACAGCTCCAGTGCCATCTTCTTGGGCAGACCGCACTGATGCAGCCGCAGGTTCGGGCCGGTGGTGATCACAGTTCTGCCGGAATAGTCCACCCGTTTTCCCAGAAGATTCTGACGGAAACGGCCCTGCTTTCCCTTGAGCGTGTCGCTGAGGGATTTCAGGGGACGCTTGTTGGTCCCGGTGATGACCCGGCCATGACGGCCGTTGTCAAACAGGACATCCACCGACTCCTGAAGCATGCGTTTCTCATTCCGGATGATGATTTCCGGGGCCTGGAGATCAATGAGCCGGCTCAGACGGTTGTTGCGGTTGATGACCCGGCGGTACAGATCATTGAGGTCTGATGTGGCAAATCGCCCGCCTTCCAAAGGTACCAGAGGGCGGAGATCCGGAGGCAGCACGGGAATGGCATCAAGTATCATCCAGGAGGGACTGATTCCCGAGCGGCGGAACGCATCAGCAATTTTGAGTCGCTTGGCCAGTTTCTGTCGTTTGGCAGAGGAGTTTGTGGCCCTGATGTCGTCTCTGAGTTCCTTGTACAGGGTCTCGAGGTCCACAGCGTCCAGCAGAACCTTCACTGCCTCGGCCCCGATGCCCACCTCAAAATCCTCACCGTATTTTTCCCGGCACTCCCGATATTTGTCATCGGTGAGCATCTGTCCCCGGGTCAGAGGGGTGTCTCCGGGTTCCAGAACCACATGGCTGTCAAAATAAAGAACCCGTTCCAGAGATTTCAGGGTCACGTCCAGAAGATTGCCGATTTTGCTCGGGAGACTTTTGAGAAACCAAATATGAGCCACTGACGCTGCGAGGTCAATATGGGCCATGCGGTCCCGGCGGACTCTGGACTGTATCACCTCCACCCCGCATTTTTCGCAGACCACCCCGCGGTGTTTCATGCGTTTGTATTTGCCGCAGTTGCACTCATAGTCCCGGGTGGGTCCGAAGATTTTGGCACAGAACAGGCCGTCCCGCTCCGGTTTGAATGTGCGGTAATTGATGGTCTCCGGCTTTTTTATCTCCCCGTGGGACCATTGGCGGATTTTCTCTGTGGAGGCCAGGGCCACCTGCACGCCGGTATATAACCGGGGATCCTTGGGTCGGGCGAAAAAATCGTAAAGTGCTTCCATAAGTGTTCAGATACCAAAAATCAGAAGTCAGAAGTCAGATAGCAAAAATCAGATACCGGAAACCGGAAATCAGAAACCGGAAATCATAAATCATAAGCCGAAAATCATAAGCCAGACAGAGATCATAAGCCGAAAATCATTCTTCAAGCAGTATCACCTGAAGCCCGAGGGCCTGGAGTTCCTTGGTGAGCACGTTGAAGGATTCGGGGATTCCGGGTTCGAGCACGTTCTGACCTTTGACTATTTTTTCGTACATCCGGGTTCTTCCTGCCATATCGTCACTTTTGACGGTCAGAAACTCCTGAAGCGAATGGGCTGCTCCGTAGGCCTCCATTGCCCAGACTTCCATTTCCCCGAGACGCTGTCCCCCGAACTGAGCCTTTCCCCCGAGGGGCTGCTGGGTCACAAGGGAATACGGCCCGATGGAACGGGCATGAATTTTGTCGTCCACCAGATGATGCAGTTTGAGCATGTACATGGTTCCCACTGTGACTGTCTCATTGAACGGCTCGCCGGTACGCCCGTCATAGAGCGTGGTCTGGGCTGTTTCCCGGAGACCGCCCTCTCTGAGCAGTGCCCTGATCTCATCTTCCTTTGCCCCGTCAAAAACCGGGGTGGCCATGTGGACCCCGTCCTTATAATGTTCAGCAAAGTTGAGCAGCTCGTCCTCTCTGAGACTGTCAATCATCCGGACTTCGGCAGGCTCAGTCCCCGTGGCGGCAGGCTCAGTCCCCGCGGCAGGCTCGGTCCTCAAGTTGCCTGTCCGGGTGACTGTGAAAATACGCCTCAGTTTTTCCCGGAGAACCCGGAGGGCTGAGTCGTGGGCATCCCGGAGCGCACCTGCATGGACACTTTCAGAGTATGGAAACGCCACGTCCAGGTCCTCCTCAGGCGGCGGCTCGGATCCTGCCCGCTCCCGCACTGCCCGCACTTCCCGGACAAGCTGGGTGAGCTGGTCCCCGAGGCCCTTTGCAGCGTATCCGAGATGGATTTCCAGTATCTGACCCACATTCATCCGGGAGGGGACCCCCAGAGGATTGAGGACCATGTCAATGGTAGTGCCGTCCTCAAAATAGGGCATGTCCTCCTGAGGAAGAATTCTGGAGACCACACCCTTGTTGCCGTGGCGGCCGGCCATTTTGTCACCCACGGACAGTTTGCGTTTCATGGCCACATACACTTTGACCATTTTGTTCACGCCCGGGGGAAGATCATCACCTTTTTCATAGCGGCTGACCCTGCGCTCGAAATTTGCCATGCAGAGCTTGTGCTGTTTTTTGTGCAGGTCTGTCAGCTCCCGCACGATCCGGGTCATATCAGGGTCTTCAAGGACAAGTTTCTCAAGCTGGCGCACAGGTACGGCATCAAAAAAATCCCGGGAGACAATCTCGCTTCCCCGGGAAAGGATGATCACCTCAGCACTGTTCAGGGGCGTATAGGAAAAAAGTTTTTTCAGAACAGGAGGCGGTGCGCCCGGAGAGACCATGGCTTTCATTTCTGCGCGCACCATCCCCGCCAGCACGCCAAGCTCATCATCCCGATCCTTTTCAAGGGCTGCAATCTCCTGATCCTCAATGATCCTTGCCCGGTCATCTTTTTCAATGCCCCGCCTGGAAAACACCTTGGCATCTGTGACAATGCCCTCCACGCCCGGGGGAATTCTCAGGGACGTGTCCTTGACATCCCCGGCCTTCTCTCCGAAAATGGCCCGGAGCAGTTTTTCCTCGGGAGATAGCTGAGTTTCGCCTTTAGGCGTGACTTTTCCCACAAGTATGGAACCGGCTGCCACTTCTGCCCCGAGGCAGACAATGCCGCTCTCATCCAGGTCCCTGAGGGCATCCTCTCCCACGTTGGGGATGTCCCGGGTGATTTCCTCCTTGCCGAGTTTGGTGTCCCTGGCAACAATTTCAAACTCCTCAATATGCACAGATGTATAAACTCCTTCCCTGGCAAGATTTTCGCTGACAAGTATGGAATCTTCAAAATTGTATCCGCCCCAGGGCATGAACGCCACTGTGATATTTTTGCCCAGAGCGAGTTCGCCTTTTTCTGTGGAGGGCCCGTCGGCAATGATGTCCCCGGCCTCCACCTGCTGTCCCTTACTCACAATGGGACGCTGGTTGAAACAGGTGTTCTGATTGGACCGGGTGAATTTTGAAAGATTGAATATGGTCACCAGACGGTCATTTGAAGTTCCTGTGGTTTCCCAGGATCCGGGTGTCCTGAGCATGGCCAGATCCGGCAATGAATTTCCCCTGGATGCGGGTGCTGCGGACAGAGATGCCCTTGTCAGAGGTCTGAGCACAATCCGGGATGCGTCCACCGCAACCACTTCGGCATCATAAGGCGACACCAATGTGACTCCTGAATCCTTTGCCACCACGCCCTCTATGCCGGTTCCCACGAGGGGGGCACGGGGGGTGACCAGAGGCACTGCCTGACGCTGCATGTTGGATCCCATGAGTGCCCGGTTTGCATCATCATTTTCCAGAAAAGGGATGAGAGAGGCGGACACGCTCACGAGCTGGTTCGGTGAGATATCCATGAGTTCGATATCCTCCCGGGGTGTCATCATGAACTCTCCCATGACTCGTGAGGTGACCAGAGAATTTCTGAAGCGGTAAGATGTCTTATCCCTGCTGTCCGATGTCTGATGTCCGATGTCTGATTTTCGATGTCCGATGTCCGATGTCTGATCTTCGATGTCTGATGTCTGATCTTCGATGTCCGATGTCTGATCTTCGATGTCTGATGTCTGATGCTCGGGGAATTCAGCTGTCCGGGCTTTTGGGAAAATGCTCTGAGTCGGAACTGTGACCGCCTCCAGCGGGGCATTGGCCTGGGCTATGGGATGATTTTTTTCCTCAAAAGCACTGAGAAACCGGACTTCTTCCGTTATTACGGAATCTTTCACCATTGTGTAAGGTGTCTCTATGAAACCGAACCGGTTCACCCGGGCATAAGTGGAAAGGGAGACTATCAGGCCGATATTGGGCCCTTCGGGTGTCTCTATGGGGCATATTCTGCCATAATGGGAGGGATGCACATCCCTGACTTCAAAACCGGCCCGCTCCCGTGTGAGTCCTCCTGGCCCCAGAGCGGAAAGCCGGCGTTTGTGTGTGGTTTCCGAGAGCGGGTTGGTCTGATCCATGAACTGGGAAAGCTGGCTGGTGCCGAAAAACTCCTTGACCACCGCAGACACCGGCTTGGGGTTCACGAGATCATTGGGCATGAGGGCATCCACCTCCTGAAGACTCATTCGTTCACGGATGGCCCGCTCCATGCGCACCAGTCCGACCCGGTACTGATTTTCCAGCAGTTCCCCCACTGCCCGGACCCGCCGGTTCCCCAGATGGTCTATGTCATCCACCGGGCCCTGGGCATCTCTGAGCCGTACCAGGGTTTTCACTGTGAGCAGGATATCCTCCCGCCGGAGGGTTCTCACACTCACCGGAATATCAATACCCAGCCGGAGATTCAGCTTCATGCGGCCCACTCCTGAAAGATCATAATAGGAGGTCCTGAAAAACATCTGGTCTATGAAATCCTGAGCAACCTCGGACGTGGCCGGATTTCCCGGACGGAGCCTGCGGTAAATATCCAGAAGGGCATCCTCTTTTGCCTCCAGCTTGTCCAGCAGAAGGGTCTTGCGGATGCAGCCGGTATCTGATGTATTGTCTGAGAATGTCAGGCTGAACTGGGTGACACCGGCCTCAGCCAGTATTAAAAGCAGTTCCGGAGTGACTGCATCATTTGCATTGACAAGGGGATCCCCTGTTTTCGGATGGATAACAGACAGGGAAAAAGTTCTGTCTTCCAAGTCTTTGACGCTTGTGGGAATCTGCTTCACGCCTGAGGCATGCAGATGCCTGAGTGCCTTCTGAGTAAAAATGCGGCCTTCCTTGACAACTGTCTCGCCAGTCACCGGGTCTGTTATATCCCGGGTGGCTCGGCGACCCTTCTGAAACTCCCCGAATTCCTCAAAAAATAGGAGGGGGGCGAAGTCAGTGACCGGGTCAGGGGTCAGGGGTTCGGGGTCAGGGGGCGGAGGAGGGGCATCGGCCACAGTTGCAGGATAGCTGCCCGGTATCGGCTGAATCAGGTCTGCTGTCTGCCCGGCTTCGGCCGCAACTTCCGGCTCAGGCGTGTCCGGTGTCTGTTCTGAATCAGGTGCAACAGCCGGATGACCGGTGTCTGCCGACCGGATATAAATGGTCTGGGTCTTATAAAAATATGATAGTATGTCTTCGGAAGAAAAGCCGCACGCCTTGAAAAGAAGCGTCACCGGAAATTTTCGCCGCTTGTCAATTTTTATATATACCACATCCTTGGTGGGGTCCACCTCCATATCAATCCATGAGCCTCGCACAGGTATGATTCTGGAAGAATAGATGACTTTGCCGCTGGAATGCGTCTTGCCCTTGTCATGACTGAAAAACACGCCGGATGACCGGTGAAGCTGACTTACCACCACACGTTCGGTGCCGTTGATGATAAAGGTTCCCCTCTCTGTCATCAGGGGAATTGCCCCGAAATATATCTCCTGCTCCTTGATATCACGGATGGTGGACGTGTCTCTTTCCTTATCCACATCATACACCACCAGCCTTACCGTGATCTTGACAGGCAGATCATGCGTCATTCCCCGATGAATGCATTCTTCGACACTGTGTTTCACTTTTTCAAATCTGTAAGACACAAACTCAAGAGATGCGCTTCCTGTGAAATCCCTTATGGGAAACACAGAATTGAACACTGTCTGAAGGCCCTCCTCCCTCCGCTTTTCCGGAGGGATATCTGCCTGAAGAAACCGCCAGTACGAGTCCCGCTGCATCCCGATGAGATCGGGGATTTTGACAATGGACCGTATTTTACCGAAATTTTTCCTGATGCGCTTGACTGTCAGTGATGTCATATTTGATGTTTGATGTTTGATGTTTGATGTTTGATGTTTGATG
>JAOZLU010000192.1 GCA_029934695.1 Desulfobacterales bacterium
GCAGTGCTGAAAGAGGCGTTCCGACCCTGTTTTGAGCGGATTGAACAGGCCTGGTGGAATTTGCCCTCCATCATTCCGGAAACGGCTTCCAAAGGCCCGAAAGAACCGGATTGGGATATGATCAGAAGACTGAAGGATGATCCGACCTGGGATGAATTCTTTGAGGAAATTGAACGGGAACGGGACAGGGATCAGATTTGGACAGAGGGAGGAGCCGCATGAGAGATGTAAAAGGATACTTCTGGGACACCAATATTCTCAGCCACTTCCGAAAGGAAGACACTCTCCTCAGACAACACAACCCGCAGGCGATATAGTGTTTCTCAAAAAAATCGTTACGAGGCTCCGCCTCGTAACACAACAACTCCTCTTCCGCCTCTTGACGCAATAAATTTTTCCACGCAATATCGTGGGGCTTCAGCCTCGTCCACAGTATGCGCTCATAGGCAGAGAAGCTTGGGAACGAGTTCAAAAAGCATCGGGCAAAAACTGCGATCTGGCCGCCAGCATCTCCTGATGAAGTCGCTCCGCCCTCAGACAAAAGGTTTCCAGCTTCGCATTAATGAGCTGGGGAAAGGGCGAACCGTCGCTTTCAATAGCCAGAAAAGGCAGATCCTCGATGTTCGCAAGCGTGGTTCGGAGCTGTTCATTTTCCGGGTCCGTTGCCAGCTTGGCTTCACGGTTCATGGCCTCATTCAGAATGGCCTCTGATATGCGGTTGGGCATACAGCCGAAAGGGCCGATGGCAATCACGCCGCAGCTTTGAGATGCCACTTCGGCAAGGGAACTTCCCACCGTCAGAATGGCTTCTCCGGCCAGGTTGGGAGAGATATAGAGTTTTCCGTTACTGATAATGGATTCAATGTTGATCGGCTCTGTATGAACAAGGTCCGAGCGGGACAGCAGTGATTTGATACGCCTTTCTGCCCGGCTCATCACCCGCTTTTTGAGCATGAATGTAAACTTTTCCATCATTGTCATTGCATAATCCGCAAGTCCTTTGTCCACCAGATAGTCGGAATAGTGCAACCACTCGGTAATCGGGGAACATATCGTTGCGAACCCTTTTTCCGCAAGCGTTTCTGTCAGATACTGGCGTGACAGCGAATCCCGTCGGACAAAAATCTCACCCACAAGGGAAATTGTGGGAACCTCTCCGACCGGACGTTTCATGGAAATCTCCCCGAACCGTTCAGCAGTATGGGAAAGCTGATCTTCCAGCCGCGAGAAATTCCCATATTCCAGTTCAAACAGAATCCCTTCCCATTCCTCATCAAATATGCCCATGGCAGCTTTGGTGTCTGTTGCGTTAGCAAGCAGCATTGACCGAGTATCTTCCATCACATCAGCGATCACAATCGCCCACCATGTCTTTTCATGGAAATTATTGCCCATACCCGCGTAGCTGTTTTCCGATGTCAGTGAAAACAGGGCCACGTCCGATATTTCAAGTTTTTTAATCAGATCCTCCATAAAGATATAATATTGGCCAAAACGGCACGGCCCGGATGCAGTGGCCATAAAATAAACCAGAACATCATCTTTCCGTCGGCCATTGCCAATATAACTGAGCATCGTTCCGGTGGTGAGTATCAGGGGCAGGCATTCTTTGCAGGTGGTGTTGGCGCGCCCCAGCTTCAGCACAGCCTCATCAGCCGGGGGACAGGCCCTTGCCCTGAAACCTGATGCACGGAATACCGCTGCCACAGCTTCGGAGGGTATTTTGCCCATGGAGGGGAGCAGAAATGTCACCCGCGAGTCAGTGAGCGGGAGAACTTCTCCGGAGGATGTGATCACCTTTGGCGTACCGTTGTTCAGCAACGTCCGGGCCGGAACAAAATCCCGCTGTTTTTTGGGAATCTCTTTTTCCGCCATAAGCTGCATGTATGCTGAAACGATGTCAAGAAACGCCTCAATCCGGGTTTCCAGCCCCGCGTCCGCGGTGTGGCTGTCCAGCTCAAGGGTGAGAGAAGGCTTTCGCTCCATGATATCCCTGAAATAACCGAGGAGGAACGAATCCGGGCCGCATGAGAAATTGGTAATGTATGTGCCGAACAGTTGGGGATGTTTTTTGACAATTTTGGCCCCCCTGAGTATCAGCTGGCCCATTCCCCAGTACATGTGACGCTTGGTCTTTTCATCATCCAAAGGAAGGAAGTCAAAGGGCATGACAAGTATCCCCCTTGACGCAAGCTTGTGAGGAATCCCCTTATGCGCCTCTTCAACGAATCCGTTATAAGACCGGGCAAATATCACCACAGCAGTCTTTGCCGGGTCAGCTTCCAGCGTCTCAATCGCCCGCTTTCCGATCTCCGTCATCTCGGCCATACATGCGCTTTGCTTCTCCATGGCCTTTGCAAAGGCTTCGCCGGCCTCTTTCTTGCTCACTCCCATCTCAAGCGCGGTTTCAGTGAACGCTTTCCGGGCTTTTTCCATCCCTTCTGTCAGATCAAGAAGAGGTGTCAGCACTTTCACGCCTTTTTCTTTGAGCTTGTCCAGCTTTTTCCGGAATGCCGTCTGAAGATAAAATGTCTCCCCCTGCACAAACGGACACACCTGTGAAGTTGAGTATCCGTTTGGTACATGGATGGCTTTGAAGTGGGGCAGAAAGATGAAGTCAGGAGGATCTTCCATCTCAAGAAGCGAGTCAAAAAATCCGTGGGCCAGTTCCGCGGGATAGCAGAATGCAGCATCTTTCTGGTCAATCCCCTTTTGTGAGGGAGAATCCGCCAGAACGGTTTCAAGCCCCAGTTCGGCGAAGAATGTGGAATAAAGCGGATAATAGGAATTGACCAGAAAACTCCTGTTCATCCCGACTCTTTTGGGCACCGAGTTTGCATTTCCATTTTCCAGTTTTCCCCCATATTTTTCAAACACGAGCCGCTGCCGGAGCCGAACCAGGTCCAGTTCTTTCACGTCATAACTTATATCGTATCGCAGATTGTAGTATCGGTTGCATGCGCCGCCAAAAGGATATTTCTTTCCTTCGATTCGGATCATCGCTATCTCACAGCGCCGGTCACACTTTTCCTTGCCGCCCCTGCATACAAAGGATTTCCCATATACCACCTCACGATTGCCAAGGGTTTTCAGGTCAAACTGCTTTTTCTCAATCAGTCCGGTTTCAATTCTCTTCCTGATTTCAAGGGCAACGCCGTAAGCCCCCATCAGCCCCGGTTCCGGTGGAACAATGATGGGTTTGCCCACCAGCGAAGCCATGGCAAGGGGAACGGCTCTGTTGTAGCAGACACCCCCCTGCATGAATACTTTCACGCCGACCGGGCGATTTCCTTTGACGCGGTTGGAGTAGTTCATACAGATAGAATAGACCAGACCGGCCACGATGTCATCATGTTCAACGCCTTCATGAATGGCGTTTTTTATGTCAGAGGTGATGAATGCCGCGCACTGGTCATTGAAGTTGGGCGGACCTTTTCCTTTGAGTGCGATATCTGCAATGCTCTCCATTTCTATCCCCAAGGTTTCATTTGCGGATTCTTCCAAAAAAGACCCTGTGCCCGCGGAACAGGCTTCGTTCATGGCATAATCCGACGGAACCCCGTTGGTGATATAGGTATATTTGGCATCCTGCCCTCCGATTTCAAAGATGGTATCCACTTGGGGATCAAAATGGACTGCCGCGGTCGCATGGGCAATAATTTCGTTGATGACGCCGTCCGTGAGCGCATGAAGGCCGGCAATCTGGCGACCGGAACCGCAGACACCCAGGCCCTCAACTTCAATTTGGGATTCCGGGTTTGGAATTTCGCGTTTTACCTGCTCCAGAATGGAACGATAGCACTCCCGCGAAGCCCCCACCGGGTCCCCGCTGGTTCGCAGATAGACAGATGCAAGCAATGCATTGTCGGTCTTCCGCATCAGAACGGCCTTGGTGGTGGTTGAACCGACGTCAAGCCCCAGTATGCAGACATCTCCGGATTGGATCACCCCGGTTTCAACGGTCTTGAATTCCACCATGTTTTCAAAGTTCCGGAGAGGAGGAAGCGTGTCAAAAGAGGTCATTTCTGACCTGAACAGGCTTTTGGGAACATCAGGATCAGTGCCGGGAAACGGAGCTGTTTCGTGTTCCATCGCCCAGAGTGCCGTTCCCAGTGCTTCAAAATAAGCAGCTTCCTGAGGAACGATCAGCCCGGGAATCTCCTGGCGCAGATATTCGGTCATCATCTGGTTGTGGGCAGTGCCGCCCGTGACCATGATGTTTTGTCTTTCCACTTTTTTGAGGAGTTCCAGAATTTTGTTCGCCATCATTCTGCAAAGACCGGCAGTGACTTTTGATTTGGGAACGCCCGCGTTGGTAGCGTGGGTGCAGTCTGATTTGCAGAAAACCGAACACCTCCCGGATACGCGATGCGGCTCTTCTCCTGCTGCCCACTGTGCGGCCTCTTCCAAAGAGACATCCATCCTGCGAAGTTGCTGGAGAAAGAATTCGCCGGTCCCGGACGCGCATTTGTTGCCTGTGAGAACATTGGATATCTGACCCAGACGGTTCAGAACGTAAATCATGAATGTCTCGCCGCCGGCGGAGACCACTGCTGGGCACGAAACATCCGGTGGCTTGACAAATCGGTAGGCGTATTCCACAGCCTCGGGTTCGGGTATGGATGTCAGATTGACGAAATTGCGGAATCTCCGGCCGGTGGCGGCAATTCTGTGGAAGGAATCCAGGTCAAGCGGCTCAAGAGCGGAAACCAGGGTTTGTCTGAGGTTTCCTTCGTGGGGATGATGTGAATAATCAAGCACTTTGGGCGTTATCTGGGATTTTTCCCCGTTTCCGCTGTCCCCGGTCTGCTCCAGTCCGAGCTGAACAACGGATATGGTGGATGCTCCGAGACACAGACCCAGCACCTTGAAGTCATCTGAAATATTTTTGGGTTCAAATTCTGATTTCATGGATATTCTCTCAATAAAAAATTAAGGTTTCAATTTTTTTTTATGACGATTTATGTAGTCATCTTTTCATCTTTATTTATAGGAAAAAGGCTGATTATAACGGATTAAGGGGAGAGGGTGCAATTTTGTGCCCACCTGTCCGCCTCATCGCAAGGTTATGCTGTCATCACTGATTCCGGTCTGCAGCCGGAAATGTCCGCCCGTTATGAGCGGAATGACATGATGTTGAGGTGGGACACACCCCTTATAAAACGTGACGGAATAGCGGACGCATATATTCCAACTCGTTTTTGCTGGCAGTCTCCTCTCTGCGTCTCTCTTCAATAAGTCTCTGGAAAGAATCATCACTGCCCTGTAATTCTCAGGCAGGTGACTGAGCATATTCATATACAGGAACCTGTATTGTTTTCCGGGGTTCAGTTTGCTTTCTCAGTAAAAGATCCATATATTTTGCCGCCTTCGGTTTTATCACTTTTTCACCGCATTGAACACATATCCCCACAGGAACATTTTCAAAAATATAAAGGCTTCCTTTCCACCAGATCTCACGGGAAATATTCTGTTCTTTCACAATTCCTTTGCAATAATAACAGTCACTGTATTCACTCATAGATATATCTCTTTTTATTTATCGGTTTCTGACACGGGGATTCAGCCATTTTGGCATTTTCGGAATATAAACGGTAATAACAAACAAATGATTCTGTGAATTTTTTCCGCACACGATATGAACGGGAATATTCTCCGGTGTGCCTCCATATACCAGACAGCTTTCTCCTCTTGTATCAGAGGGATATTCTTCAATAATTTCACAATGATTTAAAATAAACTCGATTTCTTCGATTGTCAGTTCATCATTCAGCCTTTCATCATCTGCATGAACTGATATCTCATAGGTCTGATTTTCAACCTCATTCCTTATAAATTCAACTGTTATACCCATCTCTCTCTTTAATTTTGCTTTAAAATAAAACAAGAATAAGGCGGGGGTGGCTTTGCGGATTTTTTGCAATCCTTGCAATCATGCGGATAAGGCAATGGATAAGCAGGTGCAACCTGACACCTGAACCGCCACACAAGATCATTAAGGCTTTCAACCAATTCAAATACTGTGGTTGACGGATTGTGATCCGCATAGTTTCTTGCACTTTTATTCGATGGCTTCAACTTCTTCGCATTTTTAATCGCCTGCTGTTGATCAGCGTCAGGGTGTTTGAGCAGTTTTTCATACATTTTCGGATCGTTTTTCTCATACTTTTCGCCCAAGCGTTCAGTCAGTTTTTCCTCATACTCCCTCCGGCTGGTACGGGACTGGAGATAATCAAAATGCAACCAATACCACAGTTCAAAAGCTTCATTGCTGTAAGCTACTTCAAAATCCTTGGCACGGGCTTTTCTAATAGCGGGATTATAATTTTCCCGAAATGAATCATAGTCAAAAACACACCATGCCTGTTCATAGTCAATGCTTTCCTGATTTCTGATATCGATGGCTTTTTCTACCAGACTTATGGTATTTCTGCCTTTACCCTTTATCTTGATTTCATCGCCAAAGTTCTTTACATTAATGCCGCTCACCACTTTTGACTTGGCAGCCCCTCTTATATTTTCAAGCTGCTTTTGCCACCACCTGAAATAATTGGGTTCGGTTTCTTCTCCCTCGCAAACAATCAATACCCGTCCGACCGCCAGCGGCATCTTTGCCTTTTTCCCTTGTTTTTTTGAGTCTCTTTTTATCCCTTTTGCTCCCCGGTATGCTCTTATTTCTCGCCATGCTCAACTCCTTTTTTAAACAGGCCCAAATCACCAATAAACGGCACTGCGCTGTAGCGTCCCTGGAAATAATCACGGGAAAAATCAGCGTCATCCTTCAAATCAAAATCAGCTAACGAATAAAGTTCTGTTGCTTCGTAATGGTTTTTCTCCGTAAACCATATCTGATCCCGACGGAAAAAGCGTGGACTGAGCAATTGCGTATCGTGTGTGGCAAAGACTAACTGTGCATCGTGCGGATTATGCTTCTGGGAATGAAACAGGCTGAGGATGAACCGCATCATCATCGGATGTAACTTGGCATCCAGTTCGTCAATCACCAGAATCTCACCTTCACGCAGGGTTTCAATCAACGGGCCTGACAAGGCAAGTAGCTTTCGGGTGCCGGCAGACTCCTCAGATAGCCCCCAGTGCGTTGTTCTGCCTGTCTTCAAGCCTTTGTCATCAAAAATATTATGCTGGCAAACAATCTGCTTGGCTCCCGGGGAAATAAGCTCTTTACGCAGTTCTTCAGGCATTTCATTCGGCAAATCCGCTGCTGTCACCGATTTCAGCAGAATGCCTTCAATGCCCACGTCCGCAACTTCGAGGAATCTCAGGATGTCCGGGCGGTAATCTTCATCATCCAACTTGCTGTAGGTGAAACCTTCGTAGGCTTCCTCATCCGGGCTGGAAATCACATTGAAGCTATCTCCCATCCACTTCATGACCTGACGTGCCGGAGAGTCGGTAAATTTTGCCAATACAGCCAGCAATAACGTGTTGGCAGGCAGTATGCTGTCTTTGGTGAAATCCGTTTCTGTCAGAGAATTTTCTGGAATATCATAGAGATACGAGCCTTCCTCAAAACGGCGTTCGTATAATAAAGACTCACTTTCCTCCGGTGCGGAATACAACCACTCACGATGGATTCTGTGAGCATCCAAAGCAAAACCGTAACGGTAATAAATATCCTGATATAAAAAACTGACTTCCATCTCCAGCGGAGCTTTGGCACTTTCAGCATGCAGTTGAAAACTCGGATAGTTCTGTTTTGGCACAATCGGCTCTTCAGGATTCAGCTTGAGCGAATTTGCCATCACACCGCGCATAAATCCCATTGCCTTGATCAAATTGCTTTTACCGCTGGCATTGGCACCGTAAATCACGGCTGTTTTCAGAATATGCCGCCCTGACACTGGGATTAAATTTTGTTTCTCATGCCCCCTGATTTCATCAGAGGCATATAAGCTGAAGATTACCTCATCTTTGATTGAGAGGAAGTTTTTTACACTGAATTCTAATAGCATGATTCTCCTAAACGCCTTGAAAGTGTTAAAAAGTACATCCACATCATAAGTTCAGCCGCGGGCGGGGTTTGGCGATGCGCTTCGCCGTCCGTCCGGTTCCCGGCAGATGCGCCTGTTATCAGATGCACCCTACGGATCTGGACGTGAAGATTTTCCTCATCTCTGAAGGTTCTCACCTCTTCGGATTCCAGACAGGCACGGTTGTCCGATGCACAGATGTACTGCCTGTATTCACACTCCTCCGAAGCCGGGTGACACGATCAGCACCTCTGTTGCCAGGTTTGCCTGTGAGGTCCGGCTTCCGGCGTTTCGACCACAGTTACAGGCAACTCTTTGTACTGTCTGAACATTTTATTCAGCCGCAATAAGGAAGAAAGATGTTCGTCATAATCTGTCAGATATTTCTCCAATAGGGGTTTTGCTCTGTCTGATACGCCAATTTTTAATATTTCATTAATTTTCAGAATAAATTTCAATCTGCTATATTCAGGATTCAAATTGGGGAATTTATCAAAAACTTTTGCTAAATATACTGAAATTATAGCTGACTCTGATCTGATTCCGATGCTTTTTTCCGTCATCAGGTCATCAGCAATGTCGAATACGTCAGATTGTCTGCCATAACATTTTTCTCTGCTCAAAAAATATATGATATGGAGGGCATTGACTGTTTGTGCTGCCCGAATGACCATGCCTAATTCCGTTTTTACAGGTTTTTTTGCTAAAATAGCCACTGTCCACAATACTCCTCTGTAAATCCAAATATGTTAAATGATTTCGTTCGTGCGTTTATAAGGTGGGTTGCGGTTTCGTTTTTTACTGCGTAAAAAATCGAAATCCTTCACCCACCCTACATGGCTAATCCAAATTCCATACTCTTTTGTCGTCAGTGTAATTCCCGTGTCAGCCTATGGGAGTGCAATCGGCTCTCCAGTCACCCGAATAGCTGGCCAAGGTTCCATGATCATAGGTTTCAATGCGAAAACCATCGTTACTTATTTGTTTTTCTGCAATGCAGACAACCTGTCTTCAGCCTTCTTGGCATATTCGCTTTCAGGATATTTTCCTATGATCTCTTGGTACAACTGGCTGGCATGTTCCGGGTTGTTCTGCAATTCTTCCAATTTCGCAGTTTCAAAGAGTTCCTCAGCTTTGTTTCCTGAACACCCTGAAATGCTCAAAGCAAAAATTATCATTAAAATCAATATAAAATGTTTCATAAATCCTCTTTCAGCATATCAAACATTGCGGACGGGGTTGCAAACCCCGTCCGGCAACGGACCCCGTCCGGCTTGACTTTCAACGCTCAATTCTCAATTTTTTCACAGTTTTTCCAGCAGGTCACAAAGCAGACGCACCCCGAAGCCTGTCCCGCCTGCACCACAGTATGCACTTTCCTTTTTTGCAAAAGCAGGACCGGCGATATCAACGTGGGCCCAGCAGGTATCTTTCACAAAGTCCGAGAGAAACAAAGCCGCGGTGATTGCTCCCCCTCCGTTCATATCCGCTATGTTATTCGTATCGGCAATCTCGCTCTTGAGCGATTCCTTATAATCATCAGGCAGGGGCAGATGCCAGCATCGTTCATAAGTTTTTTCGCCGGATCGGACAATTGCCTGGGCCAGCTTGTCATCCTTTGAAAATACCCCTGCAATTTTATCGCCCAGCCCCACAACACAGGCGCCGGTCAGTGTCGCCAGATCAATGAGTGTATGGGGCTTATACTTCTCGACAGTGTATGACATGGCATCAGCCAGTATCATCCTGCCCTCGGCATCGGTATTGCCAATTTCAACTGTTTTCCCACTGTATGTTCTGATGATATCCCCGGGACGGTAGGCACTGCCTGAGGGCATATTCTCCACAAGAGGGAGAAGACCGACAACATTCACTTTGGCGGCTCCCAGCTTCGCAATGGTAATCATCGCCGCTGCAACAGCAGCTGCCCCGGCCATATCCGTCTTCATATCCTTTGAAGCACTCCCGGGCTTCAGATTGATACCCCCTGAATCAAAGGTGATGCCCTTGCCCACAAGGGCTATCGTCTTTTTGGCGCCTTTTGGTTTATACTCCAGAACCACCATGCGGGGCGCGTTTTCACTGCCCGAGGCCACCGCCAGTATAGCGTTGAGCTTATGTTTTCTCAAGGCTTTCACATCAAGCACAGTCGCCCTGAGTTTTTCTTTTTCGGCAATCGTCACAATTGATTTTGCAAGCTCCACCGGGCTTTTTTCATTGGAAGGTGTCGTGACCCATTCTCTTGCAAGGATCGTTCCTTCACAGACAGCCGTCACCTGCGATATCAGTCTGCTGAATTTTTTTGCCGTTTCAGATGTCACAAACAAGCTGATCTGCTCCAGGGGCTTATGCTTTTTCTCCTCTTTGTATTTATCAAACAGATGATTGCCGAGAAAGGCGCCCTCCATCATGGCTTCAAGAATATCCGACATCTCCTGCCTGATTTTCTTTGGCGCAGGAACAGCGATCAGCACCTCAGAAAAATCCTTTTTGATACAATTCTTTACGGTACTGCCTGCAACTTTGCGTAGCGATTCTGTATCCACCTTTTCAAGTTTTCCAAGCCCTTTGAAAATGACTCGTTTTACACTTGTCTGAGCCGGGTTGTAAAATGTTATTTCCTCATCTTTCTCACCTTTGAATTCTTCGGTTTTCTTTGCCTTTCTGATGAGAGAATTGATGGTCTGGTTATCGTGTATCTCTTTGTCCTCACAGACAGGGATAACCAGTGTTTCTATTTCCCCTTTCTGCAAATGAACGGATTTCAACTCTAACATGTATCTTCTCCTCTGTAAATCAAAATATATTCAATAATATCGTCTGCGGTTGACAAAAAGCAAGAATTCTGCCACAGTAATCAAGATCAGGGTAAATCCATTCTTGCACTCCGTCTGATCCGCCTGTTCCTTCGGGATTTTCATCTGTGCGTATGTCATCGGCGGGCCGATGTCATAAAATGCTCCTTTCTGATTGACCATTGTGGTCAAGCGATGTCTGATGCTTGATGTTACATCAAACATCAAACATCAAACATCAAACAACATCAAACATCAAACATCAAACATCAAACATCAAACATCAAACATCAAACA
>JAOZLU010000790.1 GCA_029934695.1 Desulfobacterales bacterium
TTTTCACCGTCTCCAATTTCCGCAATGTTTCAATCACCGTCCGTCTGAGATGCTCCACCCGCCGCAGGGTGTAATTGCTGATGGCATCACGCCTCAGATCTTTGACCAGCCACAGGGACCCGTAAACTTTGCTTCCGTCATCCAGCAACGGGAGTTCCAGCTTCATCACACATTCCTCGCAAAAATCTTCCCTGGTGCCAAAGCCGTTCCGTGTCCAACTCCGTTCCGGCTGAATGGTCTCCCTTTTTGAACCTCTCATGTTGCCCAGATACATTTCTGCCATATCAAACTTTAACATACGCAGGGCGATACATACATTTATCCATAACTCATCAATATTCCCGGATTTGAGAATTTCAATCTGGAGGTTCAGAAAACTTCGCCGTTCACGGCTTATTCCTGCCTCATCTGTCACATCTCTGAACCATTCATACATTTTGTTGGCGGCAAGATAATCAAAATATCCGAGTTTTCGCACCCCTGTGAAGATTGCGATGCCAAATAAAAGAAGGAACAGAGCGGCCCGGTCATCCCTGATATGAACAATAATAATGGACAGCACCCCCATCAGAATGGTGATTCCATAAAGAATCAGAACCGCATAGCGATGGGTGAGACCGAGATTCAGCAGTTTGTGGTGCAGATGCCCCTTGTCCGGATGAAACATCCGCTGTCCCAGGATGAACCGTCTTATGGGGGCCAGAATGGTGTCCATCAGCGGAAGCCCCATGGCAATGAAGGGAACCAGTATCGCCACGGTTGTCTGGCTTTTCATGGACCCCATGATGCTGAGAGCGGCCAGCATATATCCCAGAAAATAGCTCCCGCTGTCTCCCATGAAAATGGACGCGGGGTTAAAATTATACCGCAGAAATCCCAGAGAAGCACCCCCCAGGGCAGCGAGGGCCATTGCCACCAGAAACCGTTCGGTATTCACACAGAATATCAGGAGAATGAGTGAGGCAAACAGCGTCACCCCCGCGGCCAGCCCGTCCAGCCCGTCAATCAGATTGATCGCATTGATGACAAGGACAAACCACAGCACCGTTATCGGAAAAGAAAAGAATCCCAGGTACCAGTTTTTTATTCCGGGCAGAAGAAGAACATATATCTTTATTCCGCCCATATACGCAATTGACGCCGCAATGATCTGAACGGCAAATTTCAACTTGGGCCCCAGTCTTCGCAGGTCATCGGCCAAACCCAGTCCGAATGCCAGTAACGCCCCCGCCGTCAGATATATGACCTTGGGGCTGGCATCGCTTATCATATCCATCGTGTGTTCGGAACATGCCAGAAGCACTGCAAACGACAGGAAGAACGCCAGAAAGATCGCCACGCCTCCTGTCCTGGGAAGCGCATGGGAATGGATTTTTCTTTCCGAAGGGAGGTCAACGAAATTGTACTTACGCGCAATCCTTCCTGCCTGAGGCGTAAGGAGCAACGATAAAGCGAGAGACATGAGAAATATAAGGATAATTGTCGTCATTGAAAATTTGACAGTGAAAGGTAAAAAGTTGAAAGTAAAAAGTTGGTGGGACACCCTGAAAAAATGATGGGTTCCGCTCGCAGAAAATGGTGGGTTCCGCTTCACTTCATCCATCCTGCAACTATGCAACATCACCCCCAGTAACTCCGCACCACTGCAAGAATCGAATCAAAAAGGATAATCAGAAAAATACTGCTGACAACCGCCGAAGTAGCCGCGTTTCCCACCGCGGATGCTCCGCCTTTGGCCTGAAATCCTCTCAGGCACCCGACCCAGGCAATCAGCATCGCGAAGACAGCGCTTTTTCCCATTCCCCACAAAATTTCAGTCAGCGTAAGCACTGAAAGGGTCTCCCTGATATAAGTGCCTGGTGTCAGATCCAGCATGAAAACGCCCACCATCAGGCCGCCTGAAATGGCAAAAAGGTTTGAAAAAAGCGTCAGGAGGGGAACCACAATAATGGATGCGATAAGTCTGGGCACAGCCAAAAACAGAACCGGATCAAATCCCATGGTAAAGAGCGCGTCAATCTCTTCGGAAATTTTCATGGTCCCTATTTCAGCAGCAAAAGCAGAACCGGACCGCCCCGCGACAACAATGGCCGTCATAATCGGCCCAAGCTCTGAGACCATTGCAAACGCCACCAGCGAAGCCACATAGATGCCTGCTCCGAATTGCCGGAACTGGATGGAGGACATAAACGCCATTATCAGCCCCAGCAGAAAGCTTATCAGCACCACAATGGGAAGGGCATCCACCCCGGTTTTTTCCATATATGTGATCGTGTCATTCCAGCGCAGTGATCTTGGATGAAAACAGACATGGATAAAAGAAAGCGTCAGGGAACCGATAAAGGAAATCATAAATTTTATATTTGATGTCTCACTGATAACTGATTCCCCAAGGTGGACAACCATGTTGAACAGCCTTCTTTTTCTCAGAGGCACATGCGCTTCGTCCGAATCGAAGTTTATTATCAGGGAGAGGATTTCTTTTGCCCTGGAACTGGTGTGGACGATATTGAATCTGCCTTTCGCGGCGGTTACAAGCTTCTTTATTTCAAAAAGGACAGCCGCTCCGAAATCATCAAAATATGTGACATTTTCAAGGTCCGCTGTTACAGAAAGAGGGGATTCTTTTTGTATCAGGACTTGGAGTTCCCTCAGAATGGGACCCGAGGTTTCAATGTCCATCCTTCCATTAAAATGAATGGATATCCCACGGTCTTCCTTTTCCTTAATTTCATAAAAGTGCTGATTCAATTCTGCCATGTTTATCCCAAAGCCCGGAATCA
>JAOZLU010000193.1:0-4953 GCA_029934695.1 Desulfobacterales bacterium
CAAATCCGGGCCATGCCGGGGGATTTGGCAATCCCCCGGGAGCAGAACAGAGAGCTGTCCATTGAGCGTGAAAGGTCAGCCATGTCCGAGAGAGCAAAACAGTGATTCGCACTCCGCAAACCAATGAGAGGAGGAAAACAATGAAAGTCTGGCTTGAGGAAAAAATCGGAAATCCCGACCTGTTCACAGGGCGGAAAAAGGAACTTGAGTATTTTCTGAGGTGGACTGAGCGGACAAAACGCAAAATTTCGCAGAGTACGGCCATTCTGTCACGGAGAAAGACAGGGAAGACCGCCCTGCTTCAAAGACTGTGCAACATCACCTTTGAAAAGAATGACGGGGTGGTCCCCTTTTATTTCGAGATCAGGGAGACGGACCAATGGCTCGGTGATTTCAGCATAGAGTTCTTTCTCACATTCGTCTGTCAGTATCTCGCCTTCAAAACCCGGAAACAGGAATATCTGGACTATTCCAAAGATAATATCGCCCGGGTTGCGAAGGCGGCGAAAAAGGAGAAACTCACCTATCTTTCGGAGCTGACCGAGGATGTTCAGGTGTCAGTGGAAAACGGCCGTGTTGACAATCTGTGGAATCTTGTGAGAGAGGCTCCCCGGATGGTTGCCCGGCACTATGACGAGCGGGTTGTCCAGATGATAGACGAATTCCAGTTCATCAACCGTTTCATCTTCAGAGACAAGGCATGCACCGGACGGATCGGCAACCTCGCCGGCAGCTATCTGCACACCTGTGAGTACAAGAACGCTCCGTTGCTGGTGGCCGGGAGCTGGGTGGGCTGGCTGGCCCGGGACCTTCTCCGGATGCTTCCCGGGAGGTTTCAGTTCCACTATTTCGGGAACATCCCCGGGGACGAGGCGGCTGAGATGATCCTGAAATATTCCCATCTGGAGAATGTCCCGGTGTCGGAGGGGACCGTGCCGCTGATCGCCGGAATCACGGAGGGAAACCCCTTTTATATCGGTTCCATGTTCCGTTCCAAGTGTCCGGGAAGGGATCTGGCCACGGAGAGGGGGGTGCTCGGGACACTCGTGTTCGAGACCCTTGACAGAGAGGGGGGTATCAGGGGGACATGGATGGAATATGCGGGCTATGCCATGAAAGAGTCGAACGATGTCCATGCGAAACGCATAGTCCTTTATCTGTCGAAACACCGGGAAAGGGAGGTCACCCGCCATGAGCTGAGGGAGAGGCTGGGCCTTGAAATGAGTGACTCGGACCTTGAGAAAAAGCTGAAGATACTGGTCAGGGCCGACATCATCGAGCAGGGCTCCAGCAATTTTGATTATCAGGGGGTTCCGGACAACATTTTCGACAAGGTGTTCCGAGGGGTTTACCAGAAGGAGATTGAGACCTTTGATCCGAAGGAAGTGGCAGACGAATACAGAAGGCTGGCCGAAAGTCTGCAGAGGAGCAGCAGACGGCTTCAGGGAGAATACAGTCATTACAGAGGAAAGTTCGCCGAGTATCTGATCATTGACAATCTCAGGTACCGGGCGCACGGGAATCAGCGTCTTTTCAAGAAAATTACGGAAAATCTGCCGGCCGGCTTCAGGTTTGCGGAATACCGGACGGTCTGGTCCTGGTCCGCATCACCGGTGCATCAGCGGGATATCCAGATCGATATCTTTGCCCGGACCGGGGAAAATGAGCATTCCCTCATCGGCGAGGTGAAGAACCGGAAGAGAAAATTCAGCGTGAACGAGGCGGCGGAGTTTCGAGAGAAAGCCGGTGAGCTGATGAAACTTGAGAAGGTGGGCAAAGCCGTGCTGTTCGTCTTCTCAGTAAGCGGGTTCTTCAAAAACACCCTTGCATACTTGGAAAAATATGGAATCGCATGGACGAGCGACAAAAGATGGCTGGATAAACCGTGAGCTGCCCCCTCATGCCCGGCTCGGGCCATGCCGGGGGATTTGGCAATCCCCCGGGAGCAGAACTGGGAGCCGGGCCTCCATGCCGGGGGATTTGGCAATCCCCCGGGAGCAGATGTGGGAACCGTCCCTTCAAGCTCGGCTGAGAGAAGATTTTTATAAACAATAACCAGCATCTTCCGGAGCGGCTGTCTCAGGCTCCGGATTTTAATAAGGAATTTTTTATAATGATGACAGCCGTTAAAATCAGAAAATATCTGGATTCGGAAATCATTCAGATTCCGGTTCATAAGGATATGGTCGGAAAGGATGCCGAAATCATAATACTGACAGAATTCCGTCAGGATAAGGCAGAGCCAAAGCCGAAACAGTCAGAAAGAAAACCGGGGACGGCCAAAGGTATGATCACGATTGCGGACGATTTTGAAGCACCTCTGGATGATGAAACGGTAAGGGAATTTTACAAATGAAATATCTGCTTGACACTCATATATTCATCTGGTGGACGCTTGATCATCCGAAATTGTCCGGCTCGGCAAAGGCGACGATTTCAGATACAGACAATCTGATATATGTAAGCTCGGCCAGCACTTGGGAAATAGCGATCAAATCGTCAGTCGGCAAGCTTTCGTTGCCCGAGTCGCCAGAGATTTTTGTCAGAAAACAGCTTGATATGAACGACTTCAATATCCTGGATATCACCGTCGGACACAGTCTCGGCATATTAGAGCTACCAATGCATCATAAAGACCCTTTTGACAGAATTCTCATTGCTCAGGCAAAATATGAGGATATGATCATTATCACAGAGGATCCGTTGATAAAGCAGTATAAAGTGAATGTGATGTAAGCTCTCTGGCTACCCGGATGATGCGTCCGGAGTGCAAGGTCTGCCTCGCGAATGAGTCCTGAGTAAGCCAATGAGAAAACAGCTTTGTGTCGGAAAGGAGCAGCAAAAATGCGAAGATTTTCATCTTACGGTCCTGTCAATATAAAACTTCATTATCATGCTCCCCGAAAGGAGCTGACTGACAGTGCCTATGCCGAACTGACAGGCGATGACCCCGAAGAGGGCGGTCATTACGTCACGGTCTGGGCGCCCCGCCAGACCGGCAAGACCTGGATCATGCAGCAGGTTATGAGAAAAATCAGGGAGCAGGGGAATTTCGAGACAGGCATCATCAGTATGCAGTCCGCAAAAGAGGAAGATACAGGGAGGGGGGTTCTGGAAGTCTTTGTTTCAAATCTGAGCGAATGGTTCAGCACGGATTTTGAAAATATCACAGCATGGAAGCATCTGCGCCGTCTGTTTTCCAGGCAGTATTTTGAACGGCCGGTGATACTTATCGTGGATGAATTTGACGCTCTCGGAGAGGAATTCATCAACAAATTCGCAAATGAATTCAGAGACATGTATATTGGAAGACGGAACCAGGCCGACAGACCTTCGGATCAGAAGAGCTGCCTTCTTCACGGACTCGCCCTCATCGGTGTCAGAAGCGTCCTCGGCATTGAGAATGTCACGGGTTCGCCCTTCAATGTCCAGCGCAGTCTGCACATTCCCAACCTGACATACAAAGAGACAGAGGGGATGTTCGGATGGTATGAGAGAGAAAGCAGCCAGCACATTGATCAGGATGTGACTGAGCGGATATTCCGTGAGACCCGCGGGCAGCCCGGCCTGGCCTGCTGGTTCGGGGAGCTGCTCACGGAGAAATACAACAAGAAATTCCCGGACCCGGTCTCAATGAGGAATTTTGAGATTGTCAGTGCGGCCGCGATCAAGGTGCTTCCCAACAACAATGTTCTGAACATCATCAGCAAGGCGAACACGGAACCTTACCGCTTGGTGGTGCTTGATCTCTTCAGAACAGGAGAGAAGACAGAGTTCTCTTATGATGACAGTCTGCTGAACTATCTTTATATGAACGGGGTCATTGACTACGAAACTGAGAATGAGACCGAATATTTTGTCAGATTCGCATGTCCTTTTGTCCAGAAACGTCTGTTCAACTATTTTGCCCGTGATCTGTTCGGATATATGGGAAAAGTTCGGGAGCCGTTCGAGGACCTGAGCGACACCATCACGGAGGAAGAACTGAACATCGCAAACCTGATGCGGCGGTTTCAGAACCATCTGAGAAAAAACCGGGAATGGTTGCTGAGGGACGCGCCGAGGCGGAAGGACCTGAGAATCTTCGAGGCGGTGTATCATTTCAGCCTGTACCGGTATCTGTGCGACTTTCTCGGAATGAAATATGCCCGTGTGTGGCCCGAATTCCCCACGGGCAATGGAAAAGTTGATCTTATCATTGAATATGCGGACCGGACGTATGCCCTGGAACTCAAATCCTACACTGATGAAAGAGGATATGACGAGGCACTGGGCCAGGCTGCCGGGTACGGAAGGCAGCTCGGGCTTCCGGAGGTCTCGCTGGTCTTTTTCGTGGAATATATTGACGATGCCAGCCGGGAAAAGTATGAGAAAACTTGCACTGATGGGGAGACAGGTGTCCGGGTGATGCCGATGTTTGTTGACGTGGGGGAGTGACATCAGCGGAACCATTGTTTATTCACCCCTCAGCGATGATGTGTCACAACGTCTGGCGAATACGTCCGAAGACCGGTTGTATGTTGTGTATGCCGGTTCCGGATACTGGTATGATGCGATGGATCACCTTTCCCGGCAGATTGACCTCAGACCGGAGGATGCTTCATTGCGAAGGTATCGGGCAAAGCTGCTTGAGCAGGTGAATCTGCCTAAGATTGCAGCTTATGACATCCAACAGATTTCAAAGTAACCATATAACCATAAGGAGTGCAAAAATGAAGTGAGCGGAGCGAACGGAATTTTTGCAGAAAAAAGGGAGTGCAAAAATGAAGTGAGCGAAGCGAACGGAATTTTTGCAGCCAACTGTCAAATGCGAAAAATGCGAAAATTCCGCTCCGTTCCTCCGCTCCATTTCCGCACTCCTAAAAAAAGAAAAGAAAGCAGGTTTTATGGAGTCTGAACTTCCTGTTCCGAATCCTCCGCTTCAATTCTGGAATCCTCAATTATCGGTTTCAA
>JAOZLU010000193.1:5053-11040 GCA_029934695.1 Desulfobacterales bacterium
CTTCCTGTTCCGAATCCTCCGCTTCAATTCTGGAATCCTCAATTATCGGTTTCAACTTCTTTGCTTTGAGTGCCAGCTTCCGTCTTCCGGCTTTCATTTTTCGTCTGTGAACTTTCCGCTTCAGATATGCCTTTGTATTTTCAACGAATTCATACTCCAGCGGAATAAAGAGCAATGCAAGCATTGTTGCGCTGGAAAGCCCTGCCACAAATGCGGTTGCCATGGGCGCCCAGGAAATGGATTTGGTGGGAATCCCGATGGCCATGGGCAAAAGCCCCAGCATGGTGGTGACTGTGGTAATCAGAACGGGCCGCATCCTGGCGGCTGCGGCTTCAATGACTGCCTCCCGCAACGGTCTTCCCTTTCTTACCCGGACATTCATAAATTCGAGCAGCAGCAGTGAATCATTCACTGCAACCCCTGCAAGCCCCACAACAGCCAGAAAACTCCCGATGGTGAAGGTGGTTCTCGTCAGAAACAGCCCCATGACCACGCCGATGAGTGCGAAGGGAACAGCGGAGATAATGATCATGGGCTGAAAATAGTCATTGAACTGGGATGAGAGCACCATATAAATTCCCAGAACCGCAATAAAAAAAGCAAAGGTCAGCGAAGTGTAGGAGCGGCTGGTGGCTTCAAATTCGCCGCCGAAAGAGATGGAAACGCCGGTAAAGTTTTCTTTTGCTTTTTCAAAGAAGCCGCTCACCAGCACCTGTGCTCTGGCCGAAGAGAGCTGCGCGCCTGCCCTGATGTTCGACAGAATCGTAATGGTCGGTTTTCCTTTGTACCTGGATCGGATGTTGGGTTCATTGTTATACGACATCTTTACCAAATCTCTGAGCAGCACTGGCGACGAACTGTGTTCGATGACCGGAACCCCCAGAATGTCGCTGGGATCTGAAAGCCCCGCGCCCCGGGTATTCCCTTTGTCATCCTTCCGGGCAAGTCGAACCATGATATCCACTTCCTCATCTATGGTTCTGAACTCTCCCGCATGATAGCCGTTCAGCGCGCCGGCAACCAGTGCGGTGACATCTCCCGGGAGAAGGCCATATTCAAAGACCGCCTCCTGATGCGGCTCATATCTGACGGTCTTGTGAAAATCGGGCCTGTCGTCCTCCAGGTCTATAAGGTCGGCAAGCTCCAGATCGGTTCTCATGAATTTCATGATTGAATCCGTGGCTTTCAAAGCGTCCGCCATGGTGATCCCCGTGACCCGGATACTGATGGGTTTTCCGGTCGGAGGACCGTCGCTTTCGGGAAAAACCTTGGCAGTAGGCGTAAACCCGCTTTCCGTGTATTTCTGAGCAATATATTCTCTGAGCTTGTTTCTGATATAATCCAGATGCAGCATGGGATCATCATCCGGGTTCTCCGGAAAATTCCGATCCTTGTCTTCGGGCAGTGTTACGACGATTTCGCCGTAGTTATGTCCGCTGGTCACGGAGTAATCCTCATCTTCGTAACGTCCTGCATTGCCGTACGCGGACTGGGCCTGCTGTTCTCCGAGGGACATGATAAAAGCGGACAGGTCACGCACCACCGCGTCGCTTTTTTCAATTGAGGTTCCCACAGGCATCGTAATGGGAATATGGTATCTGAAATAATTCCCCGGGAAAAATTCCATTTTGATCAGGGGCATTATCCCAGTGGCGGAAAGAACAAGCACCGCCATGGATGCAAAGAAAAGCAGTATGACAGACGTAAATGCGAAAAATTTGTGATCCAGAAGTCTTGTCAGTATCCAGCGGTAAATTTCCCACAGAGGTGAAAACACGCCGCTTTTCAGATGATGATAGGGGTCTTCATCCTCATCGGCAACTTTCCCGCTTATTTTTTTGGGGCCCCAGTCGAGAATATGAATGGGAAGGATGAAGAGTGCCTCCAGCAACGAAGCAGCAAGAGCAAAGGTCACTGTTTTGGGAATCTGTGCGAAAAATTCCCCTGTGCTTCCGGTCATAATCAGCATGGGGATAAACGCGAGAATGGTGGTCAGTGCGGAACTGATCACCGGAAGCATGACTTCTGATGTGCCGTCTATGACCGCCATTTTCTTGGATTTTCCCATCTGGATATGCCTGAAGATGTTCTCCATGATAATGACCGCATCATCCACGATGATACCCGTAACCAGCACAAATGCAAAAAGGCTGATGGTGTTCAGGGATACTTTGCTGATGTGCATGATGATGATGGTACAAAGAAAGGCAAACGGAATGCCCATTGCCGTCAGCATGGCGTTTCTGAAGCCCAGGCTGATCCAGAGGATAATGAGTACCAGTCCCATCCCGAGAATCAGGTTGCCGCTCAGGGTTTTGACTGAGTCATTGATTTCAATGGTGGAGTCATTGGTAAACACGATCCGGATGTCGTCTTTCCTGTGAATGTCTCCGAAATTCCGGGAAATCTTCTTGGCATGTTCAGATATGGTGACAGCATTCCCCTTTTCCTCTTTGATCACTCTGAGACGCAGCGCGTTCTCGCCGTTTACCGAAGGCATGATGGCAGGGTCCCTGTAGCTGATCCTGGCATTGGTCACCAGGTCCCGCACCCTGATAAAATTCCCGTCACCGTCCCGGCGCACCACAATGTTCAGAACCTCTGTCTGGGTGCTGAGCCGTCTGCCCGCGTCAAGCATGTATTCCGAAGCTTCCATTCGGAAACGTCCGGTGGGGATTTTGGTATTCTCAGATCGGATCGCAGCCGCAACCTGGTTAAAGGTGATTCCGAACTGCCGCAGCTTTTCCGGGTCAACCGAGACGTGAAACTCCTTGTCATAATCGCCCATAATCTCCACACTCCTCACGTTCGGAATGCTCAGAAGCTGGGCCTTCAGTTCCTCGGCAAAAAGTTTCAGGCTTCTTGGCGGAATCTCTCCGGTAATATTGACGATAACAACCGGCATCCATGCATGGGTGTCAACATAGAAAAAAAAGGGATCATCCGCGCCGGCCGGAAGCTCGTCCTTAATATTTAAGACGCGAAAGCGAAGTTCATCGTAAATGTCTTTGTAATCTGAATCGTCAATGAACTTGATCTGCACGGAAGATACGTTTCTGTATGAGTTGGACTGGATGAACTCCACATATTCCAGTCCGTCCAGTGCGTCTTCAATTTTTTTTGTGACCAGCTCTTCCACATCCTCGGCCGATGCTCCGAAATATATTGTGGAGATAAAAACCTTCCCGATATCCACCGAGGGCATATTCTCAACCGGAATGGTGAGAATGCTGAACACGCCGGCCACTACCAGGATAACAAAGACAACATTGATAAATACGGTTTGTTTGATGGAAAATTTGACAACTGATTTCATTTTTCAACTCCGATCAGGAAATTATGGGGGTTATTTTTGTTCCGAACTTCAGGCCTGCCAACAGTTTCTGTATATTCCTGATTCTAACAGTTTTTGTGGTTCCATATCATTTCAGCCGGTTGCGGCCTGAAAGCCGGCTCCGGAGCCGACCTCCGGATAGCTGGCATCCCGTGCCGCAACCGGGAATATGACAGCGGATCGGAGGATGAAACGAATTTTCTGTTATCCGTTCAATCGGCTGAACATTCAACTGAGTTCATGCCGAAGTCCCACGTCGAAGCCTGTCATATTGCCTGAGACCACAAAAAGTGTTAAAATTAAATATATTCATCAAAATTTGAAAAATTGCAACCTTTTTCAGCACTTCCCGGATTTTCAATTCGTGAATTTTTCCTATGCAAAAAGCAATGTATGAACCCGTTTTGTAAAGATGGCTTTGATAAATTATTCTTATGTCATGTTGGGTGATCATCGCACACGTCCCGATAAGAGATGTGTCATCCCTTATCAACAGAATATCACCTTCCCGAACATCCTGACTGTTTTTGTATTCCTCATAATAAGATTCACTGACAAGGTGTTTCGTATCCATTATTAAGTCCGTAAAAAATTGTTGACACCGCACTGATTTATCGTTATTTTGAGATTTTTGAGGTGCAGATTTATTGTACTGCACAGCTTTGTATTTGATAATAAAGAGCAAAAGGAGACAATTATGCCATTTATCAACCTGAATGATATCGAAGAAAAAAATCCCGTCCCCGGATTTAATGTCAGATTTGTCCACACCGAAAATATGACATTCTCTTATTGTACCATCGAAATAGATGCTGAACTGCCAGAACATTCGCACCCTCACGAGCAGGTCACGAGCATGCTTGAAGGGGAGTTTGAGCTGACCGTTGACAACGAAACGAAAGTTCTCAAGCCCGGAGATGTTGTTGTCATTCCCCCAAATGCGACGCATTCAGGCACGGCCGTCACAGATTGCCGAATCCTTGATGTCTTCTATCCGGTCCGGGATTTAAGTAATTTATGAAGAGACTTTCAACCAAATGGTTCAAAAAATGGTCTGAAAAGGCCAGGCTGAACAGTCAGAACCTGATTGATGCGATCAGCGATTTGGAAGCAGGGTTGTCAGCGGCTGATTTGGGTGGTCATTTGTTCAAAGTTCGTGTCAAGCGTGAACATAGTGGAAAAAGCTCCGGTTTCAGAACGATTATTGTCTTCAGGGCAGGTGACAGGGCCATTTTTCTTTTCGGATTTGGGAAAAATGAAAAAGAAAATATTGACAGAAACGAGTTGCAGTATTTCAAGAAATTAGGCAACGATCTTTTATCGTTAAACTCTGAACAACTTGAAAGGGCAATATCACAAAAAGTCTTATCTGACTTGGAGGATACGAATGAGAAAATCAATAAGACAGGCAATTGGGACAACTGTTCAGGATATGCTTGAATCCGGGCTTGAATCTTCGTTCACAAAAAAAGAACTCAGAGCACTCGGGGTTAAAATTCCGGAAATTGCAATAACTTCGGCACAAATCAGGGAAATCAGAAAAAGGACAGAGCTGAGTCAGACCGTGTTTGCCAAACTGTTGAATGTCAGTCCGTCGTCTGTCAGACAATGGGAGCAGGGAAAAAGAATTCCGAAAGGATCAGCAATAGTGTTGCTGGAACTTCTCGGCAGATCCCCTCATCTTCTTGACTACAGAATCCGTCCATAAACGGTCTTGTTGCGAGGGCTTCCGCCTCGTAACATATAAAGGGGGAGGCTCTGCCGGCTTTTTCTTGCAGTTGCGGAGTCTGCCCCATTCGGAAAAAAGCTCACCGGAACAAAAGGAGGTATTATGAAACACTCAATCATTTTAAAAGCAGTATTCATGACATTTCTGACCCTCGCTCTCTCCTCTCCGGACATCCTGGCCCTCACTGGCAAAGAGATCATCGAAAAGTCAGAGAAACTTGTGCAGGGTGACACGCAGCTTGCGGTTTATAAGATCGTCATTAAAACCCGGCGATGGACCCGCACCATGAAGATGAAATCCTATATGGACCGCAGGCAAAGAGACGATTTAAAATCATTTGCGGAAATTTACGCTCCAAAAAAAGACGCAGGCAACCGCTTTCTGATGATCGGAGACAAAATGTGGCATTATGTGCCCAAGCTTCAGCAGACCGTGAAAATTTCTCCATCCATGATGCTTCAATCCTGGATGGGGTCGGATTTTACCAATGACGATGTCGTAAAAGAGTCAAGCATCATCAACGACTACACGCATAAGCTTCTCGGAAAGGAAACGGTTGACAACCATGAATGTTATAAAGTGGAACTCATTCCCAAACCCGATGCCGCGGTGGTGTGGGGCAAGATATTCTACTTTGCCCGAACCGAGGATATGCTGCCTGTCCGACAAGAATTTTACAACGAACACAATGTTCTCAAAAAATATCTCACATACAGTGATTTTAAACAGATGCATGACCGCATCATACCCACGCTGTATAAAATGCAGACGGTAAAAAAGAAGGACCGATACACGCTTATGAAAATTACAGCCGCAAAGTACGATGCCCCGCTTCCGGGAAAGGTCTTTACCCTGCAAAATCTCAAAAGGAAATGATGTTTGATGTTTGATGTTTGATGTTTGATGTTTGATGTTTGATGTTTG